>NZ_JAPVZL010000009.1:0-96560 GCF_041432365.1 Streptococcus sp. 20925_1_69 | reverse complement strand
CTTTTCAAACTTTGTCAACACCTTTTTTAAACTTTTTACAAATTTTTCAATTCTTTTTCAAGTACAGTTTTTCAAATTATAGTAAAAAGAGCCAGAATTGTACTGACTCTTCTATTGTTCATTAAACTTAGAAGCACGTTCTTCTCCCCACCAATAGGGGATTAGTTCTGCGACTTTCACCGTCTTTCTTGTATCGTAGTCCATCATGAATTCTGCATCTTTATTTTCAGCATTAAGCTCTAAAAGGAATTCTCTACAAGCACCGCAAGGCATGGCTGAACTTCCACCATAAGGTGGTTTATCTCGAAAGGCTAATACTTTTTTAACCTTAGTTTGTCCTGAAAATTGGTACATATTAAAGAGTGCCGCCCGCTCTGCGCAGAGATGGAAAACACCACAGGTTCCCTCCATACAGAATCCTGTAAATATTTGTCCATCTTCTGCTTCTACTGCAGCTACAACATGATTGGCATAAACAAAGTCTGATACTTCATGTGGATCGTATAGCTTCTGTGCTTCTTCGTACATCTTTTCCCAGATGTCCATTGTTGCATCCTTCTTACTTAGAGATTTCCTTTAACATATTTTCGATATGCTGAATTGATTTTTCACGTCCAAGCAAGAAAATTGTATCTGGTAATTCTGGTCCATGCATTTCACCTGAAACAGCGATACGAATAGGCATGAAAAGATTTTTCCCTTTAATACCTGTTTCTTTTTGGACTGCTTTAATTTGTGGGAAGATATTCTCTGTTACAAATTCATCATCTGTCATCGCTTCAAGTTTTGCTTTGAAGGCTTCAAGAACTGTTGGGACTGTTTCTCCCGCCATGACTTCACGCTCTGCTTCTGTCAGTTCTGGGAAATCTAAGAAGAAAAGATCTGTCAATGGAATAATTTCATCTACTGATTTCATTTGTGGTTTATATAGCTCAACTAGTTTTTCAGCCTTGTCAGTTAAACGGCCTGCTTCCTCTAAGAATGGTTTTGCCATTTTAAAGATGGTTTCAAGGTCTGCATTCTTGATATAATCATTGCTCATCCAGTCTAGTTTTTTCTGGTCAAAGGCTGCTGGAGACTTGCTCAGGCGGTTTTCATCGAAAAGTTTAATGAGTTCTTCACGAGAGAAGATTTCATCTTCTCCACCTGGGTTCCAACCAAGAAGAGCAATAAAGTTAAAGACTGCTTCTGGTAAATAGCCTTTTTTACGGTAGTCTTCGATAAACTGAAGGGTGTTGGTGTCACGTTTAGACAATTTTTTCCCAGTTTCAGAGTTGATAATCAAGGTCATGTGACCAAACTCTGGAGCTTCCCAACCAAGTGCTTCATAAACCATGAGCTGTTTTGGTGTATTAGCAATGTGGTCGTCTCCACGGATTACGTGAGAAATTTGCATATCATGGTCATCGATGACAACGGCAAAGTTGTAAGTTGGGTAACCATCTTTCTTTTGGATAACCCAGTCACCACCGATATTGCCACCTTCAAATTCGATATCACCTTTGACCATATCATGCCACTTGTAGATACCTGACTCATTGACCGCCAAACGAACTGTGGGGATAATTCCTGCTGCTTCACGTTCTGCGATGTAAGCCGCTTTTTCCTTTTCACTCATACCAAGGTATTCATTGATGTAGCGTGGTGTTTCGCCAGCTGCTTCTTGGCGTTCGCGTTCAGCTGCCAACTCTTCTTCTGTAACATAAGATTTGTAGGCTTTTCCTTCAGCTAGCAATTGGTCGATGTATTTTTGATATAAGTCCAAACGTTCAGACTGGCGGTAATTTTCATGTGTTTCTGGGCTTTCATCCCAATCCATGCCTAACCAGCGAAGGTTTTCAAGCTGTGAACGTTCACCATCTTCGACATGTCGTTTACGGTCAGTATCTTCGATACGAATGATAAAAGTTCCACCATGATGACGTGCATATAAGTAGTTGAACAATGCTGTACGGGCATTTCCGATGTGTAGTAGTCCTGTTGGACTTGGTGCGTAACGTACGCGGATATCTTTTGACATAGTTTCTCCTATAAAGTCTCTAGGCGTCTGCCTTTTTGCTCTCTATATTATATCACAAGTCTTGGCTGAGTCCAATTTCTATGGATAAAGAGAGTAAAAAGAGTGGACAAACCACTCTTTTCTTCTATTATAGACGTGCGTTAAGTTCTTTGCTCAATTCTTCAAATCCTGGTTTTCCAAGAAGGGCAAACATGTTGCGTTTGTAAGCTTCAACACCTGGTTGGTCAAATGGGTTGATGGCATTCAAGTAACCTGAAAGAGCGATAGCCAATTCGAAGAAGTAGATAGTGTAACCAAGAGTGAAGGCATCTTGCTCTGGAAGGGTCACGTACATGTTTGGTACGTCACCATCTGTGTGGGCAAGAAGAACACCGTCGGTCGCTTTTTTGTTTACAAAGTCAACGTCTTTTCCTTGAAGGTAACCAAGTCCATCAAGGTCTTCTTCCAAGCTAGGGATAATCACGTTTTTACGAGGTTTGTCAACACGGACAACTGTTTCAAACATGATACGAGTTCCTTCTTGGATAAATTGACCAAGTGAGTGCAAGTCAGTTGAGAAGTTGGCTGAAGTTGGGTAGATACCTTTTTGGTCTTTCCCTTCTGATTCACCAGCCAATTGTTTCCACCACTCTGAGAAGTATTGAAGTGATGGCTCGTAGTTTACCAAGATCTCAGTTGCATAGCCTTTACGGTAAAGGATGTTACGAACTGCTGCGTATTGGTAAGCTTCGTTTTCAGAGATTTTATCTGAAGTGTAGTCTTTGCGAGCTGCGTTAGCACCTTCCATAAGGGCTTTGATGTCAGCTCCTGATGCTGCGATTGGAAGCAAACCAACAGCTGTCAAGACTGAGAAGCGTCCACCAATGTCATCTGGAACAACAAATGTTTCCCAACCGTTAGCATCTGCTTCAACCTTAACAGCACCTTTTTGGCGGTCAGTTGTTGCATAGATACGTTTGTTGGCTTCTTCTTGACCGTATTTCTTAACCAAGAGTTCTTTGAAGACACGGAAAGCAATCGCTGGTTCAGTTGTTGTACCTGATTTAGAAATCACGTTTACTGAGAAGTCTTTGTCTGCAACATACTCTACCAAGTCAGCAAGGTAAGTAGATGAGATTGAGTTTCCTGCGTAAAGGATTTGTGGAGCTTTGCGTTCTTCTTTTGTTTGCAAGTTAGCAAAGTGGTGGTTCAAGAAGTCGATTGCTGCTTTGGCACCAAGGTAAGATCCACCGATACCGATTACAACCAAGACATCGCTGTCTGATTTGATTTGCTCAGCAGCTTTCAAGATACGGTCAAATTCTTCACGGTCGTAGTTTTCAGGAAGGTCCAACCATCCTAAAAAGTCGCTACCAGCACCAGTTCCTTTACGGATCAATTCATCTGCTGCTGTTACTTGTGATTGCATGTATTCCACTTCATGTGGTGCAACAAATTTGTCTAAAACTTTTGAATAATCAAATTTAATATGTGACATGTTATTCCTCCAATATTTCTTCTTTTCTATCATAACGCTTACCTTCGTTTTTTTCAAGTTTTTTTGTCGAATTTCTCCAATTTTTATCAGAATTCAAACGTTTGCGTAAAAATCCCACATTCCAAAAATTTTGAAAAAATAAAAGAAAGAACGACCAGATGTCCCAGTCGTTAGAGTTCATTCAATAAATACTCAAATAATTCTAAATTACCATTCTCTTCATTAACCAGAAACTCTGGATGCCACTGCAAACCGATAATGCGGTGCTCATCGATAGACTCAATCGCTTCGATGGTCTGGTCTCTTGGATCAATAGCAGTTACACGGAAATTAGGTGCCAAATCTTTAATGCTTTGACGATGGACGGAGTTGACCTGACTTTCTTTCCCAAATAGCTTGGCCACCACACTTCCTTCTACTGTCTCAATAGAGTGAGATGTTCCGAAAGGTAGTCCTTGCCAGTGACCTTCGATTTCTTGATTGAGAGTTCCACCAAAGGCAACATTAACAAGTTGAACACCGCGGCAGATTGCCATAATTGGTTTATTTTGACGGAGCGCTTCTTTCAAGAGAGCCAGTTCAAACTCGTCACGGACTAGATTGTAATCATCGCTCTCGATGGTTTTTTTCTCTCCATAAAACTGAGGATGAACATTTTGCCCACCTGTCAAGATGAGTTTATCAATCATTTCCACATAATCGCGTACAACTGATTCATCACCAACAGGAATGACTAAAGGGAGACCGCCGACTTGACGAATGCTCTCTGCGAATCTACAAGATACAGATGAATGAATGTTTTTGCCCTCTGCGTCTACGGGACACAGATTTGCAGCAACTCCTACAACCGTTCTAGCCATGATGTCTCTCCTTTCGAATGTTAACGATAGTCCTATAATATCACTCAAAACGCCTTTCGTCTAATATGTTTTTTTTAAGGCTGTGATAAATATTTTTTATGGACAAGAAAAAGCTGCCCAAGAGGACAACTTCTTTCTTATTCGAAGACAAATTGATTGTGATAGAGTTCTGAGTAGAATCCACCTAGTTTCAAAAGTTCATGGTGGTTACCGCGTTCAATGACCTCTCCATCTTTAAGGACAATAATCTGATCTGCATTGAGGATGGTCTTCAAACGATGGGCAATGACAAAACTGGTTCTACCCGCTACGACCGCCTCCATAGCATGCTGAATCTTGCTTTCTGTCACCGTATCTACGTTTGAAGTTGCTTCATCTAGAATGAGAACTTCTGGATCTGTCATCAGGGTTCGAGCGATGGAAATCAATTGTTTCTGCCCTGTTGAGAAGATGCTCTGGTCATCATCGATAAGAGTATCGTACTTATCAGGTAAGCTTTCGATATAGTCGTGAATGTGGGTTGCCTTGGCTGCTACCTCAACCATTTCTTGACTAGCATCTGGCACACCGAAACGAATATTGTCTCGAATCGTTCCGCTAAACAAGACCGAATCTTGCAAGACAATCCCCACCTTGCTTCTTAGACTATCTAAATCATAGTCACGAATGTCTTTGCCGTCAAAATAAATACCACCAGCATCAACATCATAAAAGCGATTGATGAGGTTCATAATAGTCGTTTTCCCTGACCCTGTCGGCCCAACAACCGCTGTCATCTGGCCTTTCGGAGCGGAAATGCTGACATCTTTCAAAATAGGTTTATCAGGCAAGTATGAAAAATCAATATGACTAATTTCAACACCTTCTTGCAACTTAGTGAAGATTGGAGCCTTTTCAGGTCGGATTTCTTCCTCTGCGTCAAACATTTCCTGAATCCGTTCAGCCCCCGTAAAGGCTAACTGAAGGCTTCCCCAACTCGCTGCAACTTGGATAATAGGCTGGTAGTACTGCTGTGAAAATTGGGCAAACATAACAATCAAACCTAGAGCTGTACTTGTTTCAATAGACTTATCATTCAAAAGTACAGCTGAACCAGCAAAGATAACGATGGCTGTGTTGACCAGACTCATGCCATTCATGACAGGGAAAAGAATTCCTGAAAACATTCTTCCTTTAAAGGTTGCCCTGCGCACGCGCTCATTTTGTTCAAGAAATCCTGCCATCATATCCTCTTGAATCCCTTGCACAATGACAGCTTTTTGGCCTGAGATACTCTCATCCATATAGGCGTTGAGTTTCCCTACCTCTTTTTGCTGGAGGTTGGTGTATTTGCGTGCCATTTTTACAATAAAAATCAGCATGAGGAAGGCAACTGGTGTGCTGGCAATGGTGATGAGGGCCAGCGTCACATTTCTCGAAAACATGACAAGAATCAGACCAATGTATAGAACGATGTTGCTCATGACCTGAATCAAGCTTTCGTTAAAGGCTTGAAGGATATTATCCAAATCACTGGTAAAACGAGACAAGATATCGCCATCTTGTCGGCGGTCAAAGAAAGAAACCGTCAAGCGAGCAAGCTTACCGAAGAGGCCTTTGCGCATCTCATTGGTCGACTCTGCAATCACGCGCGTCATGAGACACATGTATATCACACTAGAGATAAATAGAACCAAAACCAGCAGGCCAAGATTGACCATGATTCCTGATAGACTTTGCCATACAAGTTCTGGATTGCCATCTTGATAAGCTTGAACTAAATTAGCTAGCTGCGTCACTGCTTGTCCAGAAAAGACCGGAAAGAGGGCTTGGGCAAGAGTTGCCAGAACAATCATCAGGATAACAACTACAAATGATAGCTTATAGACTTTAAAATAATTCCAAAAAAATTGAACTGTTTTCATTTTACTCCTCCTTTCCTTTCTGTGTTTCATAGATTTCACGGTAAATATCATTGTTGGCAACCAAGTCTGCATGCGTACCTTGACCAATCAATCGTCCTTGATCTAGAACCAAGATTTTATCTGCATGAACAACCGAGCTAATCTTTTGCGCGATGATAATAGTTGTTGTTCCCTTCAAGTCCTTATTCAAGGCTTCTTGCACTAGGCGCTCTGACTTGGCATCCAAGGCCGAGGTCGAATCGTCAAAAATCAGAATACGTGGATTGCTGACAATCCCGCGCGCAATCGACATCCTTTGCTTTTGCCCACCTGAGAAATTGGTTCCCCTTTCTTCAACTGGACTTTCAAAGGTTTTCTCCATACGATGAATGAATTCACTAGCTTGGGCAATATTGGCTGCGCGCTCCATTTCAAATAGAGTAGCATCTCCTTTGCCCTGTCTCAAGTTATCTGCAATCGTTCCACTAAAGAGAATGGCACGTTGGAGAACGATAGAGACAGCTTTACGCAGGGTCCCTTCACTCACTTCTCGAATATCCTTGCCTCCGATTTTAATAGCCCCTTCCTGCGGGTCAAAGAGACGTGGAATCAATTGAGCCAAGGTTGATTTTCCTGCACCAGTCGCTCCAACGACACCAACCATCTGACCAGGTTCAATAGTAAAGCTCACATCTTTCAACATTGGTTCCTTGTCCATTGGATAGGTAAAGGTCACATTTTCAAAGCTAAGACTGCCGACCAACTCTTCATCTGGGACATCCTTGAAGGTCATGGCTGGCTCTGCGTCAAGAATTTCTCGAATACGACGCATAGAAATCATGGCACGACTGACAGAATTTCCCAAAAATCCAACCATGACAATGGTAAAGATAATCTGGCTTAAGTAATTGACAAAGGAAGCAATAGAGCCAACAACTGATGGATCCGACTGAACCATCCCTGCAACTAACCAAATAGAGAGGAATACCGCCCCATAACCGACCAACATCATGAAAGGTTCCACTACTGAAAAGGCATACCCAATGTAAAGATTTTGACCGAGAAGCTCGTCTGAAACCTCCGTAAACTTAGCAAACTGCTCTTTTTCTTGGACAAAGGACTTGACCACACGAACGCCACGCAGATTTTCCTTGGCAATGGCATTGATGCGTTCAAGAAGGGTTTGAAACTTGGCAAAACGAGGGCCCATCATTCCCATCATGACAGCAGTCAAGGCAAAGATCAAGATAACCATGAGAACAATCACCCACCACAGAGAAGGTAAGGTTTGAACCGCAAGGATAAACGAACCGATGAATAAGAGGGGAAGTCTGAAAAGAATTTGGAAGGTCATCATGACGACGTTCTGAATCTGGTTGATATCATTTGTCATGCGAACGACTAGATTTCCCGCATTAAATTGTTCAATATTGGCATAAGAAAAGGTTTGGATTTTACGGAAGGCATCCTCTCGAAGGTCAGATGAAACTCCTTGGGCAATATAGGCCGCAAGGACAACATTGAGCCCACCAGCAACCAGACCGACCACGGCCACACCAATCAACCAAGCCCCGATACTATAAATAGCTTCATATTTTCCAGCAAGGAGGGCGTCTAAGACTTCCTGCAAGTAACGCGGTTGCAAAAGTGAACTAGCAACCATCAAGCCTGTCATCAGGAGCGAAGCCAAGGCCTGCCACTTGTAGGTTTTTATTTTCTGAATCAGCATACTTTCTCCTTAAAAAATAGACAAAAGGGAGCGACAATGTGTCAGCTCCTTCTCATTCTGTTTGTGTGATGCTATTCTAGCAAAAAAGTGGAGGATTGTCAAAAAAGTCTCCTTGATATAGCTAGAATGACAAGTAATTCATTCTTTATAGTTTTTGTTTTAACTCGACCAAGACATTCATAGCCTGCATAGGTGTCATATTGTAAACATCCAGTTTAGCTAATTCTGCTAGGATAGGATGTTCTTCAGTCGTATCAAAGAGTGAAATCTGTTCTGTGACAGCACTTGTTTGTCTCATAGGATTAGGATTTTCTGTACCTTGATTCTCTAACTGAGTCAAAATCTTATCCGCCCTTGCTAAAAGGTCTGCTGGTAAGCCAGCAATCTTGGCAACATGGATACCGTAGGATTTATCAGCTGGTCCTGGTTCAATCTTGTGAAGGAAGGTGACCTGCCCATCCTGCTCCAAGGTTGCCACGTGAACATTGACCAAGTGTTCCAAGCTAGACTCTAGACTAGTCAACTCATGGTAGTGGGTCGCAAAGAGGGTCTTGGCTCCAATATGCTCATGGATGTATTCGATGATGGACTGAGCAAGAGCCATTCCGTCATAAGTTGCAGTTCCCCGTCCCAATTCATCAAAGAGAATCAAGGAATTTTTGGTTGCATACGAAATGGCATTATTGGCCTCCATCATCTCCACCATGAAGGTTGATTGACCTGAAACCAAGTCATCGGCTGCTCCGATACGGGTAAAAATTGCATCAAAAATCGGTAAATGGGCACTTTCTGCTGGCACATAAGAACCCAACTGGGCCATAACTGCCGTCATGGCTAACTGACGCATATAGGTTGACTTCCCACTCATGTTGGGCCCTGTAATCAGTTGAATACTGGTATCTTCTGCCATCTGAATCGTATTGGGAATATAGGTCTGAGCCCCCATGACCTTTTCAACGACAGCATGGCGCCCTTTCTGGATATCAATTCGCGAATCATCTCCGAATTCAGGTCGAATCAAATGCTGGGTTTCAGCAACAACTGCCAGACTCTGTAAGACATCAACTGTCGCAATTCCTTGAGCTAGAGCTTGTAAACGTTGGATGTACTTGCTGACCTCTTCACGAATACGCATAAAGATTTCGTATTCTAGATTGGCTGACTTCTCACGCGCCTCCAGCATATCTCCCTCGATACGGGCTAATTCTTCGGTTCCAAAACGTTCTGAGTTTTTCAGCGTCGCCTTGCGGAAAAAGTGAGCAGGCACATTTCCCAGTTGAGAATTGGTCACATGGAAATAGTAGCCATCCTTTTTATTGTAGTCAATCTTAAGCGTGCTGATACCAGAGTTTTCTCGCTCCTTAGCCTCAATCTCAGCAATCCAACCAGTCCCTTCTCTGAGAACGCGACGGTACTTGTCTAAAGTCTCATCAAATCCAGTTCGGATAATTCCCCCATCTGTAATCACATGAGGAGCTTCAGGAGCAATCGCTGCGCTAATCAAACTCTCCAACTCAGGGATTCCATCCAGTTGTTCGATGAGATAGGCTAGAGCAGGTTGCTCCATGCCTTCTAAAATCGCACGAATCCGTGGCACACTGGACAAGGTGGTCGCCAACTGCAAGAGATCCTTGGGATTGGTTTTGCCAAAAGAAACACGACTAGCCAAGCGCTCGATATCATAAACTCCCTTGAGACTGTCTGTCAAATCACTGCGCTCAAAGAAATGGTCAAGAAAGACCTGCACCACTTCCTGACGTTGGATGATTCGTTCCTTATCAATCAAAGGGCGATGAATCCAAGAACGCAAGAGACGCATACCCATAGCCGTTTTGGTTTCATCCAAAAGCCAGAAAAGACTGCCTTGCTTCTTGCCTGAACGGGCATTCTCAACCAAATCCAGACTAGCCTTGGTCGCATAATCCATCTGCAAGAAATCTTTGATTTCATAGCGGATAACAGGCTTGAGGTGGTTCAATTCCCTCATCTGGGTCCGATGAACATACTGGAGTAGCTTACTAGAGGCCGATTGCTCCACAGCTGCCAATCGTGAATCCAGTAAATGAAGGTCTTCAAAGCCTTCTTTTTCATAAGAGAGCACCAGATTCATCTGACGACTGAGGATTTGTTCTTCTTCCTCAGACAGGTCATAACCCAGCACCACTTCTCGCGCCTTGAGATTACGGATTTCCCCACAAACCAGCGTGAAATCCAAAAGACCTGTCACATAAAAGTCACCCGTCACCAGGTCCATATAAGCTAGGCCAAATTGATTGCCATCACGGTCTATGGCAACCAAGAAATTATTCTGACTATCCGGCTTACTGCTATCGACCACTGTCCCTGGCGTAATGACCTGAACAACCTCTCGTTTCACAACCCCAACTGCTTGTTTAGGATCTTCCATCTGCTCTGCGATAGCCACCTTATAACCCTGCTCAATCAAGACATCGATATACTGTTGGGCAGAATGATAGGGAACACCCGCCATAGGAATCGGATTGTCCGCATTCTTGTTGCGACTCGTTAAGGAAATTTCCAGAATCTGCGCAGCATTGACCGCATCCTCATAAAATAATTCATAAAAATCACCCATCCGAAAGAGCAAAAAAGCATCTGGATATTGCTTTTTAATATCCACATACTGTTGCATGCCGGGTGATAGCTTTTCTGTCGCCATTTTCCGTCTCTCCTTGTCAAAAATAAGTCTTGAGAGCAACTCCCAAGACCTTACTTATCTTTCATCAAATCTAGCAAACGATCTTCCATTAGTTTGGCAACGTGCTGGTCTCGACAAATGACCAATAAGGTATTGGCACCAGCAACTGTTCCTAAAATCCATTCATCCTTGTTTGCATCTACAATATTTGCCAAAACAGAGGCTTCTCCCAGTTTGGTATGAAGCACCAAGGTAAACTCTGCTCTTGCAACACCTTCTAAATGATGAGACAAAAATTCCACCAAATCAATCTTTTCTGTCTCATTTGCTAGTACATAATACACCATATCATTTTTCTTGACCTTGGTCAAGCCGATTTCGCGCAAATCACGAGACAAGGTTGTCTGCGTCACAAAAACATTGTGTGCCTCCAACCGATCTTGAATTTCTTTTTGTGTACTTAATTTCTCCTCAGTAATCATTTTTTTTATTAACTGATGACGATCTCTTTTTCTCATAAAATCCTCTTATGTGAATATTTATAACTATTTTTATAACTATATTATACCAAAAAAATAGGAGATTTCAAAAATTTTTTCTTCTTTCTTTAAAATTGTGATAAAATAGTAGAAAAGTCCAAAAAGGAGCTCTTAATGAATACAAAAGAATTGATTGCTAGCGAGTTGGCTAGCGTCATTGATAGCCTGGACCAAGAGGCTATTTTAAATTTACTGGAAACCCCTAAAAACTCAGAAATGGGAGACATTGCTTTCCCTGCTTTTTCTCTCGCCAAAGTCGAACGTAAAGCACCTCAAATGATTGCGGCTGAACTAGCTGAAAAAATTAACAGCCAAGCCTTTGAAAAGGTTGTCGCAACAGGCCCTTACGTTAACTTTTTCCTTGATAAATCTGCCATTTCTGCTCAAGTATTGCAAGCTGTTATCACTGAAAAAGAACACTATGCTGATCAAAATATTGGTAAACAAGAAAATGTTGTGATCGATATGTCTAGTCCCAATATCGCTAAACCATTCTCTATTGGTCACCTGCGCTCCACTGTCATCGGAGATAGCTTGTCACATATTTTCCAAAAAATCGGTTATCAAACGGTCAAGGTCAACCATTTGGGAGACTGGGGTAAACAGTTTGGGATGCTGATTGTAGCCTACAAAAAATGGGGCGACGAAGAAGCTGTAAAAGCTCATCCAATCGATGAACTCCTTAAACTCTATGTCCGCATCAACGCTGAAGCTGAAAATGACCCTAGCTTGGATGAAGAAGCACGCGAATGGTTCCGTAAACTTGAAAATGGCGACGAGGAAGCTCTCGCTCTTTGGCAATGGTTCCGTGACGAAAGTTTGGTGGAATTTAACCGCCTCTACAATGAATTGAGGGTTGAATTTGACAGCTACAATGGAGAAGCCTTCTACAACGATAAGATGGATGCAGTTGTAGACATTCTTTCTGAAAAAGGCCTTCTTGTTGAATCAGAAGGTGCCCAAGTTGTCAATCTTGAGAAATATGGAATTGAACATCCAGCCCTCATCAAGAAGTCTGATGGTGCAACTCTCTATATCACACGTGACTTAGCTGCAGCTCTTTACCGTAAAAACGAATACCAATTTGCCAAATCTATCTACGTCGTTGGTCAAGAACAATCTGCCCACTTTAAACAACTCAAAGCTGTTTTGCAAGAGATGGGCTACGATTGGAGTGACGACATTACCCACGTTCCTTTTGGTTTAGTTACAAAAGAAGGGAAGAAACTCTCTACTCGTAAAGGGAATGTCATCTTGCTAGAGCCTACTGTTGCAGAGGCTGTTAGCCGTGCCAAAGCCCAAATCGAAGCAAAAAATCCTGAATTGGAAAATAAAGATCAGGTAGCACATGCTGTTGGGGTTGGAGCCATTAAATTCTATGACCTCAAAACCGACCGTACAAATGGATACGACTTCGACCTAGAAGCTATGGTATCCTTCGAGGGTGAAACTGGACCTTATGTTCAATACGCCTACGCTCGTATCCAATCGATCTTACGCAAAGCGGATTTCAAACCAGAAACAGCTGGCAACTATAGCTTGAATGATGCTGAAAGCTGGGAAATCATCAAACTCATCCAAGACTTCCCACGTATTATCAACCGTGCAGCAGATAACTTTGAACCTTCTATCATTGCTAAATTTGCAATTAGCCTGGCTCAAGCCTTTAACAAATACTATGCACATACACGTATCCTAGACGAAAGTCCTGAGCGCGACAGCCGTCTAGCTCTCAGCTACGCAACCGCAGTCGTTCTCAAAGAAGCCCTTCGCTTGCTTGGAGTAGAAGCGCCAGAGAAGATGTAAATCGCCAAAGTTACTTGATTGCAAAGCAATCTAAGTAACTAACGCCAAATCCTATCAGGGATTTGGCTAGGCGCTTCACTAGTTCTGGAACATAAATATTATCGATTTATGTTCCAGAACGTCGTAATCTTAAAGCTATTGGAACTAAAGTTCCTAATTGTTAGACGCTAACCGCTTATATGCGGACTAGCTAACTGCTTCACTAGTCATAGCCCCTAAATATAATCGATTTAGGGGCCATGACGTCGTAATTAGAGATACTTGTCTAATCGCTTCACTAATTCACCAAACCAAATAGTATCAATTGGGTTTAGTTCATGTCGTAATCTTTTAATTACTTGATTGTTAAGTAATCTAAGTAACTAAGACCAAATCCTATACGGGCTTTGGCTAGGCGCTTCACTAGTTTTAGGACATAAATGTGATCGATTTATGTTCCAAAACGTCGTAATCTTAAAATTATTGAAACTAAAGTTCCTAATTGTTAGACGCTAGCCGCTTATATGCGGACTAGCTAACTGCTTCACTAGTCATGGTTTCTAAATATAATCGATTTAGAAACCATGACGTCGTAACCAGAGATACTTGCCTAAACACTTTACTAATTCACCAAACTAAATAATATCGATTTGGTTTGTTTCATGTCGTAATCTTTTAATTACTTGATTGTTAAGCAATCTAAGTAACTAACGCCAAAATCCTATACGGATTTTGGTTTAGAGGTCTATCAAAAATCTTATCAAGTTTTGCTGACTTGTTCTGCTATTTTAGGTCCACTAAATCGATTTATTCACTACTATTTTTTATCATACAGGGAGATTTCCTATGAGCCAATATGCTTATGTCCTCGTTGTAATTAGCTTGGTGTTCCTTTTTCTGCTCAATAAGTACGAAAAAGAACGACTTCAAAGACTCTACCAAGAACAACTTTTGAAGGATGAAACATTTAGAGCTGACATCAAAGAGAAAATTCACACGACTGAAAATATCAATGATGTCATTACTTACATCAATAAAACTTATCATCTGGGAATGTTGCTATCAAAAGACATTACAGATCAATTGAAATAAACCTAGCTATTCTTTAAGAAATATGAAAACCGAGACTAAGAGTTTATTACTTATGCTCGGTTTTTAGTATGTTCAATTGAAACAAGTGTTGAAAACTTGTTGTAGCAATTCTAATATAGGAATGTATTGACTTCCAAAAATATCATTTACAAATATTTTTAAAGAAATCAAACTTCCTATATTTACTATTCTTATAGACTGTTAAATCAACATCCTCTACAACTTCTTTCACATCTATATTGACATCATAGGGCAAAGAAAGAAAATCTAAATTATAAAACTTTGTACTCATCTCTTTTAAAATAAGAAGGTCTAACAAGTAGTCCTCCACTCTAATTTCAACTTGAATTGTCTTAGACATGAAATTTTTTAGAATCATAAAGTCCTTTACTTGCTTTCTTTTAGGACTGATATACTCAAATCTTTTTCGTTCAAAAATAATTTTCTCCAAATGTTACACCATTTCAATAATATAATTTTCTAAATAACTGCAGAAGCAATTCTTCTTTTTAATGCAGGCTTCATTAAAATTTCCCTTGTTTAATTCTTCCAAAAATTTTTGAAATAGTGCAAATAAAAGCTCCTAGTAAAAATTCCTGTAGGAAAAATCCAAAATAAGTTCCTAACTGTAAATTTCTATTGAATGTAAATACGGAAGTTTCAGATTGAATCGTATTTTGTTCTATAAGCGTCATAGGAGTAACTCTGAAAATTCCAAACATCATTAAGGCATAGATCATTCCAAAAATAATTAATAACACCCAGCTGTGCTTACTTCTAGAAGAAATACTTCCCGATAACAAAGCTAATAATATTGATGGTATAATTTGTACAAACAGCATAAATTGAAAAAGATTAAAATTATCTAGTGTAAAAAAACATATTGTAAATTCCACAATTAGCAATAGAGAAAATACTCCATCTATTTTTGTAAATTTCATTTTACCTCCTTTAAATTCACATCCATCATTACCTTAGACCCTCAATAACATTTTTATTTGCTGCAACCATTGCAGGCATAATACTAAATACAATTCCAAATACGCCCGTTGTGAATAGAGTAATCAAAATATGATCCAGAGTTAATGTCGTAACAAAACCACTCATGTTCATTAAAACAACAAATAATGTCGCTACTCCAATACCAGTTATAGCTCCCAGAAGCGATAAAAGAATCCCCTCCATCATATATGATTGATAAATATCAGATTTTTTAGCTCCCAAAGCTCGACGAATGGCTATCTCCTTACTACGTTCGCTAACAGAAGACAACATAGCATTCATAACCCCAAAACCAGCTACAAAAATTGAAATACTTGATAAAAGTGCAATGAAATTTAATATTGTAGTAGCTTGGGCCTTTGTTTCCTCATATACCCTTCTATTATCTATATATCCATAAGTTCCTTCCTTGCGGAATATTCCATAAGTATCTAAAGCAGATAAAGCCTTATTAATATTCTCCAACTGATTAGTTTCTACTACTAACTCATCAAAATATTCCCTTCCTCCTAAAAGTAACTCTTTGATTTCATTGGTAACCAATAAAGAAGGTAATCTTTCATTAACAGCTGATCCATAATATATTGCCTGAATTGGATATTCTTTTCCAGATATATTGATAGTCTCTCCTAAAAAAGTTTCAATATTTTCCTTTCGAGTCAATAACATGAAAGCCTTATCACTAATAGCGACACCTCCATCTAGTTCCTCTAATGCTCTTCCTTTTAATAAAGCAGGCACAACTAAACCATTCTTATTCAAATCGCCTAATGTTCGAAAACTAAGATTCTGCTTAGAATCATTAAAATACGTTTCAGCATACAAAGCATAAGAACTGGAAGAAAGTCTTGCAGGTTTTCCAATAGTTTGCTCAACCAATTGTTTATCTTCCTGTGTAAACCCTCTAATATCCAACATATTCTGAGGAGTATAAGTCATTGTTGCTGTGTCTTCTTCTATCTTTAAATCATTACCTAATGTAGAAGTTGTATAGGAAGAACTTGATAGTATTACTAATAAAACAAATGTTGCCACTGTGATGGCTAAGGATGTCAGAATACTTTGTCTTTTATTCCTCTTTAACAGCTTTAGAGTATCTATTAACAGCTTTTTAAACTTCATGTAATCCTTCTCCTTCAGATGTTAGATACCCATTTTTCATTCGATACCTTGTTCTACAATGACTGGCAACAAACTCATCGTGAGTTACTACAATAATTGTCGTTCCAGAATGATTCAAATTTTGTAGAATTTGCAATATCTCATTCCTATTTTTCTCATCTAATGCACCTGTAGGTTCATCCGCTATAAGAAATCTAGGTTTATGAGCAAGAGCCCTAATTAAAGCAACTCGTTGCTTCTGTCCGCCTGATAAATGACTTGGGTACTCATTCATCTTATCTATAAGCCCTAAGTCTTGTAATAAACTATCAATGTATTCTATATCTGGCTGTTGGTCAGAATATAGGAATGATAATAAAATATTTTCTTTAACAGTATATTCATCAATAAGATGAAATTGTTGAAAAACAAATCCAATATCACGATTACGGTAACTTGCTTGTTGATTTTCATTTAACTTCTCAATACTTTTTCCGTCTAATATATATTCTCCTTCAAATTCAGAATCAATCAGTCCCAAAATATTGATAAATGTCGATTTGCCCGAACCTGATGGTCCCATTATCGATACAAATTCTCCTTCAACTACCTTAAAATTTATTTCTCTTAAGACATTATTTTTTAGCGTCCCTTGTCCGTAACTTTTGCTAATATTTTTTAGTTCTAACATAGGCCTTCCCATTCTATCTTTATTATTTATAAATCCAAAAAATGGCAACAACTAGCACTAACATATGTTCTCTCCTTATTTTTTCTACAGGATTATTATACTTCTATGTTACACATTCGCCAAGGTCATAAATGTCACTAATTTCAACAACTTATCTACTAATGAGTACTCAATTAGTATAAAAAGAAACTAGATACGAGCTAAATCTAAGGGAAAAACATAATAACTCTTTAAACGATAAAACGCATAATATCAAGTTTTTAAACACCTGATATCATGCGTTTTTATGATTTCGAAAACTTTCTCTCGGTCTTTTTAACTAATGACATTTTTGTCACTTTTTTTATTTTCTAATGTTTATTTTTAAAAAAATCTTGGAGGTCATGTTGCCATTGTTTTTCTAGCTGTTCTATCAAATGACTATTATCAATCATTCTAGCAAATACTTTTGCTTCTTGAAAATAATTTTCAGCTACTGGATAATCTTTTTTTACAAATAATGCATAGCGCCACTCCCATAGTCGAATAATTGGTTTTTTCTGATAGTCGTATGATTTTGAGGTAATTTCATTTAATTTATAGAGAATATCTTCAAATTGACTGTAATTAGCAATTTTTTCAAATATTCCTAACAACAAAAGTAATGAATCTCTGATTAGAAATGAATATTCAATATCAAACATCTCAACTTGTTGTAAAATTTTATCAGCTATTACTAAGAAGGTATTCACTTCAATCTCATCTATTATCGTATCTTGGTGTACTAATCTTACCAAAAATAGCTTTATGATTAAAATATCGTTAACTTCATATTTTGATTTTAACAAAATGTGATCGAAATACTCTTGTAAAATCATTCCTAAATTGCTATCATCATTCCACCAACCAAAGTCATCATATGCTTGTAAAACATCTACGATAAACCTTTCTTCCTCAGGAAGTCTATCATAATATTCTTCAAAAATCTTATCAAAAACACTCTCTTTCTTTTGGGCGATAGTTTCATCTTCGTATGTAGGAGTCCTCATCAAGAAATACTTCAATTCTAGGTATTCCTTATCCAACTCTATATAACTTGGCATCAACTTGTAATCTTCAACCCCCAAACGTTCAGCGATATATTTTAACTTTGTTAGTGTTGGTCTGGATTCTCCATTTTCAATTCTAATTAATTGACGGATACTTAATTCAGACTCATCACCACAAAATTCTGAACGACTGATTTTTTTAGCCAAACGTAATCTTTTAATTTTTTCGCCAAACTCTCGCAACCTACAAGAACCTCCTGAGTTGTTTACCTCTATTATAGCATATACTGAATCAAACTATCTATCAGATTTCTTCTCACTTTAACTAAAGACTAAGACTTTAATACTTAGCCTCGGTTTTTAGTATATTTTTCAGGCAACAAAGCCACTACTCCCCAGCAATGCAAGTGCAAAATCCCCTAGAATATGATAGAATAAGAAAAAGGACTCTATTAAGGAGGAAATCATGGAAAAACAAACCATCGCCGTCTTGGGGCCTGGTTCTTGGGGAACTGCCCTTTCACAAGTCTTAAATGACAATGGACACGAGGTACGTATTTGGGGAAATCTTCCCGAGCAAATCAATGAAATTAATACACACCATACTAATAAGCACTACTTTAAAGATGTCGTCCTAGATGAAAATATCATTGCCTACACTAACTTAGCAGAAACATTGAAAGATGTGGATGCGATTTTGTTTGTTGTCCCAACAAAAGTGACACGACTTGTTGCCCAGCAAGTTGCACAAACCTTAGACCATAAGGCTATCATCATGCACGCATCAAAGGGATTAGAACCTGATAGCCATAAACGATTATCAACCATTCTTGAAGAAGAAATTCCTGAACATCTCCGCAGTGATATTGTCGTTGTTTCAGGACCTAGTCATGCGGAAGAAACCATTGTGCGTGACCTGACTTTAATCACTGCTGCTTCTAAAGATTTACAAACAGCTCAATACGTTCAAGAGCTCTTTAGTAATCACTACTTCCGACTTTATACCAATACGGATGTTATTGGAGTTGAAACTGCTGGTGCTCTTAAAAACATTATCGCTGTCGGCGCCGGAGCTTTACATGGTTTGGGATTTGGTGACAATGCCAAGGCAGCCATCATCGCTCGAGGTTTGGCAGAAATTACCCGCCTAGGGGTAGCACTCGGTGCCAGTCCATTGACCTATAGCGGCTTATCTGGTGTGGGAGATTTGATCGTAACGGGAACTTCCATCCACTCTCGTAACTGGAGAGCTGGAGATGCCCTTGGTCGTGGAGAATCCCTAGCTGATATCGAAGCCAATATGGGCATGGTAATTGAAGGAATTTCAACAACTCGAGCAGCCTATGAACTAGCGCAAGAACTTGGAGTCTATATGCCCATTACACAGGCCATTTACCAAGTTATTTACCACGGAACCAATATTAAAGATGCCATTTATGACATCATGAACAATGAATTTAAAGCAGAAAATGAGTGGTCTTGACTCTCTAAAGAAAGGATTCTTATGACATCAAAAGTTAGAAAGGCAGTCATCCCTGCCGCTGGACTTGGAACTCGATTTTTACCAGCAACCAAGGCCCTTGCCAAAGAAATGTTACCAATTGTAGACAAACCAACTATCCAGTTTATCGTGGAAGAAGCTCTCAAATCAGGTATTGAAGATATTCTGGTTGTCACTGGTAAATCAAAACGTTCTATTGAGGACCACTTTGACTCAAACTTTGAGCTTGAATACAATCTTAAGGAAAAAGGCAAAACGGATTTGTTAAAATTGGTAGATGAAGCAACTGGTATGCGCCTTCATTTCATCCGCCAAACTCACCCTCGTGGTCTTGGAGATGCTGTCTTACAAGCCAAAGCTTTTGTGGGGAATGAGCCCTTCGTTGTTATGCTGGGCGATGACCTTATGGACATCACAGATGAGAACACCGTTCCTTTGACAAAACAACTGATGAATGATTACGAAAAGACACACGCATCAACCATTGCTGTCATGCCCGTACCACACGAAGACGTTTCATCATACGGAGTCATTGCTCCTCAAGGAGAAGGAATCAATGGTCTCTACAGTGTCGAAACTTTCGTTGAAAAACCAGCTCCCGAAGATGCACCAAGTGATTTGGCAATCATCGGTCGCTATCTGCTCACACCAGAAATTTTTGATATTCTCGAAAAGCAAGCTCCTGGCGCTGGAAATGAAATCCAGCTTACTGATGCTATTGATACGCTCAATAAAACACAGCGTGTTTTTGCCCGTGAATTTACAGGAGCTCGTTACGACGTTGGGGATAAGTTTGGCTTTATGAAAACATCTATTGACTACGCCCTCAAACACCCACAAGTCAAAGATGACTTGAAAGATTACCTCATCCAACTTGGAAAAGAATTGGCTGAGAAGGAATAAAACAAAAAAGATAAGGTTCAAAAAATTGCCTTATCTTTTTTCATTACACAAATTTTCATCCCATTCCCTTGTAGAGAAGTAAGACTGCGAGTCCTACGAACAACACTAACGCTACCAGTCTCTGACTAGCGCTATACATCCGTCTTTCGCCTCGAACTGGAAAGACAACTGCTAGAAATGCGCCACCAACTGCTCCTCCGATATGGCCTGCTAGGCTGATTCCTGGAATCAGAACACTTCCAATAATGTTAACCACAAAAAGTGTCAGATAGGATTGCCCCAACTGCTGGATATAAGGATTACGCGTTGCATAGCGAAGAACAATAATTGCAGCAAATAGCCCATAGAGAGAAGTCGAGGCTCCTGCTGCTAAGGATTTGGGACTAAATACAAAAACAAAGAGATTGCCCATCATTCCAGATAAGAGATAGAGAAAGAAAAACTTCTTGGATCCGAAAATTTCCTCTACTTGCCTACCAAGGTAATAAAGCGAAAGCATATTAACAATGAAATGCTCCCACCCAATATGAACAAAAATAGCAGAGAAGAGACGCCAAATCTGCTCAGGAAAGAGGCGAATGGCAGGCCCGTACATGGCTCCAAATCGAAATAGGGTATCTGCCCTATAAAAGTTTCCTCCTGTGGTCACCAACATTAGTATAAATACCAAGGCCGTCACTAAGAGGAAGAAACTCGTCACAGGGTAACGCCTATCAAAGATTTCTTTCATCAATCAGTACCTCCTGAACAGGAATATCATGATTTTCAGGGCTAAAGTCCTGAATTTGACAAGGATATATCGTACTCAAAGTATGACCAGTAATATGTTTCAGATAGCGATCATAATAACCTCCACCGTATCCTATCCGATATCCTTTCGTCGTAAAAACCAAGCCAGGAACATGAATCAAATCAATCTGAGAGGCATCCACTACTTCCAAATCTCCCTGTGGTTCCAGTAAGCCAAAGGCAGTTTTTACCAACTGTTGCGGATGATACACTACAAAGTCCATGCGCCCTTTGGGATAGGTTTTGGGTATCAGAACCTTCTTGTCGTCCTTCAGCGCCTGCTCAATCAATCCCTGCGTTTGAAATTCGTGCGGAAAAGAGAGATAGGTTGCGATGACCTTGGCTTCTTGGTAAAAGGGGTGTTTCAAAAATTGATCCGTTAAAGCTTGATCCATAGCCTGTTTTTGCTCTTGAGATATAGCCTTCATTTCTTGCAAGACTTGCTTACGTAATTCTGCTTTCATAGACAACCCCCTCTACTCTGCTGCCTTCTTTTTCAGGAAACTAGAGACCGCGTCCACCCCAATAGCTAAGGCTTCTTCCTTAGGACTCATCTGAGGGTGATGAAGGGCGTAGGGACTATCAATACCTAACCAGAACATAACGCCATCAACTTTTGAAAGGAGATAACCAAAGTCTTCACCTGTCATAGCAGGTTCGATATCAATCAGCTCAATTCCCTCTTTTTCTTCAAAGAAGTCCATCAGTTCACGCGCCAAGGCTGGATGATTCTCAACAGGCAGGTAACCCCCTTGTTTGAGTTCCACTTCGACTTCCATATCGAAGGCAGCTGCAACTCCTTCTGCAACTGTTTTGACCCGCTTTTGCACCAAGAGACTCATGTCCTGTGTCAAGGCCCGAATAGTTCCATGCAAAAAGGCTGTGTCTGTGATAACATTGTTGGTTGTTCCAGCTTGGAAAACTCCAAAGGTCACCACTGCTCCCTCGATTGGGTTGACATTGCGGCTGACAACTGACTGCACCTGGGTCACAAAGTAACTAGCCGCCACCAAAGCGTCATTGGCTTCATGCGGAAATGCTGCATGTCCTCCTTTACCTTTAAAACGAATCTTCACCTCGCAAGTCCCTGCAAAGAGTGTATGAGTATTGGTCGCAATCTGTCCAACCTTCAGATCTGGCCGAACATGGAGGCCATAAAACTGGTCTGGCAACCAGTCTCCAAAAGCGCCATCCTCATACATGAGCATGCCACCAGCTTCATTTTCTTCAGCAGGCTGAAACAGAAAGAGCAGATTGTTCTTTGGTTGCTCCTCAAGAGCACGTTCTAAACAGCCCAAGGCAATAGTCATGTGGAAATCATGTCCACAAGCATGCATACGACCTTGGTGCTGGGAAGCAAAAGGAAGGCCTGTTTGTTCAACGATAGGCAGACCATCAATATCTGTTCTCCAACCAATAGTACGCTCTGGCTGACTTCCCTGCAAATAAACCAAAATACCTGTCCGCCAAGTTCGAACTTGGACAAAATCCTTGCCTGCAGTCAATTTCTCAATCACATCCAGCAAATAAGCCTGAGTCTTGAACTCCTCCAAGCCAATTTCTGGAATCTGGTGCAAATCTCGTCTAGTCTGAATCAAATCTAACATCTATCTATCCTCCGATATAGCAGAAAGAGGCTGGAAGAAGGGTTCCGCCTCTATTTTTCTTTTACAAATTACAAGGTACGAAGCGCATCCTCTAGCGCTGTTTTTTGTTGGGTTTGGGCATCAATTTCTTTGATGATACGAGCTGGAACACCTGCTACCACTACGTTTTCTGGAACATCTTGGGTAACAATAGCTCCTGCTGCAACCACTGAACCACTACCGATTTGAACTCCTTCGATAACCACTGCATTGGCTCCAATTAGAACATTGTCTCCAACACGGACTGGTTCTGCGCTAGCTGGCTCAATCACACCTGCCAAAACTGCGCCTGCACCAACGTGGCTGTTTTTCCCGACGATAGCACGGCCACCAAGGATAGCCCCCATGTCAATCATAGTTCCTGCACCAATTTCAGCACCAATATTGATAACAGCCCCCATCATGATAACAGCATTATCACCAATTTCAACTTGATCACGGATAATAGCACCTGGCTCGATACGAGCATTGATATCACGTTTATCTAGCAAAGGAACGGCAGAATTACGAGCGTCTTGCTCAACAACATAGTCTTGATTTTCTACTAAACCCTCGAGAAGAGGAGCTACGTCCTTCCAGTCTCCAAATAGGACATTTCCTAGTTTAACAACAGATCCAGGTACAGCAGTTGCAAGTTCCCCCTCAAAGGTTACTTTCACACTGGTTTTCTTTTCAGCATTGGCGATAAATTGGATAATTTCTTGAGCGTTCATTTTTGTGGCAGTCATAGGCGCCTCCTAGTTCATTTTAATGATACCTATTCTACCAAAAAAGGCCTCAAATTTGAAGCCTTTTTGTTTGTTTTTAGGTATGATTTTTAGGGATGTGAGATAAAACGTGCTGTCGGTAAAAGCAGGCCCCTACCGATACAACCTAAAAACACTCTTCACAACTATCTCCCCGTGTTTTATTGACTATTCTAGTATAGCACACTTTTAGAATTAAGAAAAGACTTTTTATTTACTTTCTTTCGCTTCTTCTATCGATAGGAAAATCATAGGTAAAATAATCAAGGCCATTGCTAGAAGAAGGGACCAATCCACTACCAAGCCTAAAAACAAAACACTCAGCAAAGCAGAAGAGAGGGGTTCGCTGGCACTGATAACGGAAACCACCAAAGGAGAAACCAAGGACACAGCCTTCATGGAAATAAAAAAAGCAAAAGCCGTCCCAAAGAAAGCGATAATGAGACAAATCAAAATACTCCAAATATCAGGAGTAAAGGAAAGCTGATAAACCGGCGAGAGGACATTGCTAAATAAACCTGCCAAAATCATCCCCCACCCAACGGTGGGAACAAAACCATAACACTTAGCAAAAGGTTGAGGTAGGATAACATTAAACATAACACCCATAGCGCTCAGCAGACCTGTTATAAGTGCCAGTGGCGTCATGGATAACTGAGATAGATCTCCCTTTGTCGCCATCAGGCAAACACCCAACATGGCAATCAAAACATAGAAAATAGCGCTTTTTGACGCTCGTTTTTGATAAATCAAGCGATTGTAAAAGAGGATAAAGACAGGGCTAATAAACTGTAAAATAGTCGCTGTCGCTGCATTTGAGTATTCTACACAGAGATAGAAAAAATACTGAACTGAAAAAATCCCCAAAATAGCATAAGCTAAAAAGGGCAGGTAATTTTTCTTATCTCTCCAGATATCTAACACTTGTGATTTTAATTGCATCGCAGACCAAACGAGCACAAGACTCCCTGCCAGTGTCAAACGCATAGAAGTAATCCAGCCCGAAGACACCTGGTAATGAGTAAAGAAATACTCTCCTAAAATTCCACAGATTCCCCATATTAAGCCAGATAGTAGCGAATAAATGGTTCCTTTAACAATCTTTTTCTGATACTGATTCATACCTTTATTGTAACACGAAAGGAAAAAAGAAAAAAGTGGCAATCCATTGATTCGCCACTTCATTTAGCACAGTTTATAGAACTTATCGTCTCGTCCTTGAAGAAGAAGGTCGTGTAGCACTTGAGCTACTGCTATCGCTAGAACTACTGCTTGAACTGCTGGAGCTTGATGGAGTTGGTAGACTCCCCACGATGCTAGACCAAGCATTCTGATAATCCGCATCACTTCCGCCAATAGCAAAGCGATAACTTGTCGCTGGCGCTCCTGCCTTATTAGCCCAATAACTGGTAACAGTCGAACCTGTGACCTCTACCTCTTTTCCTTCAACAGAAACCTTCCCTGGTTTTTGACCTGTTGATTTCAAGACTTCGGATTTTACGACACTAGGATCTAAAGCGAAGCGCTCGTTCCCCCAAATGCTTGGGGAGGCTTGCTGAATCGCATTTACCAGATGAGCCATGTAATTAGAGTTATTGGAATAACCTGCTCTACGTGACAATGAATGATTATCATCATGCCCAATCCAGCCACCCAGGGTTAATCTAGGTGTCGAAAGCATGAGCCACATATTTTCGTCTTGGTTGGTTGTACCAGTCTTCCCAATCCAATCTGCATTAGCCAGATTAGGATTTAAAGAAGTCAGGTTCGTCTTGAAGGTTGTTGTCACACGAGAGGATAGAACTTCTCGCAACAAGCCCTGCATAATTGTAGCAGTAGCTTTTGAATAGACTTGAACCGGTTTATCCTGATACTCATACACCACTCTACCATCTGCTGCTTCAATTTTAGAAATCACATGTTTTTTATGATATAGACCATTATTTGCTAGGGTCTGATAGCCATTAGTATGCTGGGCAACTGTGACTTCAATACCACCACCCATCGGCAGGCTCTCAATACCGTACTCAGGAATCTCGTAGCCCATCTTTTCCATATAACCCTTGACATCAACACCCTTTTCACGGAGCATACGATAGGTCCAGTAAGCCGGAATATTCCATGAATAGTTCAAGGCTTCTCCCAAGGTCATCATTCCTGTCCCCTTGCTATTAGCATACATAATCGGACTGCCATTAGCAAAATTTGTTGGATAGTTAGAGAGAATCGTTTCGCTTCCCATCAAGCCCTGATCAATAGCAATACCGTAGGCCAGCAAAGGCTTGGTAGTAGAAGCTGGTGAGCGCTTGGTATCAAAGGCATGATTATTTTGATTTTCTTGATAATTACGACCACCTACAAAACCTAGAATAGCACCTGTTTGGTTGTCCATCAGGACATTCCCTACTTCTACACGACCTGTTCCATCGTCTAAAAGATAGCCATAGTCAGCAACCGCACTTTGCATAGCAGAATGAATTTTCTGGTCTATGGTAGTAGTAATTTTATAACCACCATTTTCAATTTCCTTGGCTGCCAAATCGCGATAAAACTTCTGGGTTGCCTCATTTTTCAACTCCTTAGCGGAGACATTGTCTCTCTGAGCTAGATAATCATACATACGTTCCTGAGCTTCTGCCAAGGCTGTAAAGTATAAATAGCCTCGTGACACACCTGTGACTGTAGCTGAAGGGAGAAAGTCCTGTTTAAGATTGTAATCCTTATATTGAGAATACTCATCTTTGCTTAAGGCACCTGTACGATACATACTATAAAGAACTGCCTTAGCCCGTCTCAAGCCAATTTCTAAGTCTTCATCACTCTTCAACTCTCCAGTATTTTCATAAGGAGAATAGGTAATGGGACTCTGTGGAAGTCCTGCTAAAAATGCTGCTTGAGGAACCGTCAACTGACTTGCATCCACACCGAAAATCCCCTCAGCTGCCTGCTGAGCTCCTGCAATATTCTGCCCCTTATTATTTCGGCCAAACGGAGCCACATTGAGATAGGTCGTTAAAATCTCATCCTTATTCATGGCACGTTCCAAGGCAAGAGCATCCACAATCTCTGTCGCCTTACGAGCCAAAGTCGGTGCATCCCCAACCACCTGCTGTTTAATCAGTTGCTGGGTCAAGGTTGACCCCCCACTAGAGGAACCCAAACCTACAAATTTCCCCAAGGTCGCACGAATCACCGCCTTGGGCACTACACCCTTATGTTCTTTAAAGTGTTCGTCTTCCGTCGCAATGATAGCTTTCTTCAGATTTTCCGAAATTTGCTCAGATGAGATAGAAGTGCGCAACAAATCACTCTCTACGGAAGCAATCACCGTCCCATCTGCATAGGTAATCTCTGAAATAGAAGAAATGTCCTTGACCTGATGTACCAATTCTTCTGTCTGAGGCACCCGAACCTTGTCAAATAAGGCCACCCCATACCCCAAAGCAATCCCAGCTCCCAACATTCCTCCTAGAAAACCGAGCACAAAGAGTAAGTTAAATAGGGCTTTTATACTCAGTAAAATAGCTGGAAAAATGGCTGGCCTATCTAGGGATTTAGATTTTTCAGCACTTGAACCTTTCTTGTCCGGCCTATCTGTTTTTTTATTTTTTTGTTTTTGCTGGAAAAATTCCAGCATTTTTCGTTTTAATTCATTTAATTGATTTTGCATGGATTTCCTCACTCTATTTATTATACCACAAAAGGGAAACTTTCAATAAAATAGCCACTTTCTTCCTTATTCTACTAGGCTATTGCCCAAGTTTGTGATACAATAGTTAGAAACAATAATTTTAAAAAGGAGAAAAGACACATGCACATTTTTGATGAGCTAAAAGAGCGTGGTTTGATTTTTCAAACGACTGATGAAGAAGCTTTGCGTAAAGCCCTAGAAGAAGGTCAAGTTTCTTATTATACTGGCTACGATCCAACTGCTGACAGCCTTCACCTAGGCCACCTTGTCGCAATCTTGACAAGTCGTCGCTTGCAGCTAGCAGGTCACAAACCTTATGCGCTCGTTGGCGGTGCTACAGGTCTCATCGGAGATCCGTCCTTCAAAGATGCTGAACGTAGTCTCCAAACAAAAGACACAGTAGATGGCTGGGTCAAGTCTATCCAAGGACAACTTTCTCGTTTTCTTGACTTTGAAAATGGTGAAAACAAGGCTGTCATGGTCAACAACTACGACTGGTTTGGCAGCATCAGCTTCATTGATTTCCTCCGTGATATCGGAAAATACTTCACTGTCAACTACATGATGAGTAAGGAATCTGTGAAAAAACGGATTGAAACAGGAATTTCATACACTGAGTTTGCCTACCAAATCATGCAAGGTTACGACTTCTTCGTTCTTAACCAAGACCACAACGTAACGCTTCAAATCGGTGGTTCTGACCAGTGGGGAAATATGACAGCTGGTACTGAATTGCTTCGTCGTAAGGCTGACAAGACTGCCCACGTTATCACTGTTCCATTGATCACAGATGCAACTGGTAAGAAATTTGGTAAATCAGAAGGAAACGCAGTCTGGCTCAATCCTGAAAAGACTTCTCCATACGAAATGTACCAATTTTGGATGAACGTTATGGACGCTGACGCTGTTCGCTTCTTGAAGATCTTTACTTTCTTGTCACTTGATGAGATTGAAGACATCCGTAAACAATTTGAAACGGCTCCACATGAACGCTTGGCACAAAAAGTCTTGGCTCGTGAAGTCGTTACACTCGTTCACGGCGAAGAAGCCTACAAGGAAGCCCTCAACATCACTGAGCAACTCTTTGCAGGAAACATCAAAAACCTTTCTGTTAAAGAGCTTAAGCAAGGACTTCGTGGTGTACCAAACTACCACGTTCAAGCAGATGAAAACCACAATATCGTAGAACTGCTCGTTTCTGCTGGTGTAGTTAACTCAAAACGCCAAGCCCGTGAAGACGTCCAAAACGGAGCTATCTACGTCAACGGTGACCGTATCCAAGACCTTGACTATGTCTTGAGTGACGCAGATAAGTTAGAGAACGAACTGACTGTTATCCGTCGCGGTAAGAAAAAATACTTTGTATTGACTTACTAAACTGTTCAACATTTACCTATAAACAAAGGAGTTACCCTCAAGAAAGGTAACTCCTTTTTGCTGTGAATAGTCCCCTACCTATCCCTTAATAGACAGACTACGCAGGACTATGCGCAAGGTTGTTAGATTATGTAAGATGGAGAGATTTGAAGGACTGAGCCAATTAAACAAGCCAAAGCCAATCAAACTACTATTTACGACAACGGTATCTTGAATATTCTTCTTGATGAGTGTTTGTAAAGATGATGATAGCCAATCCAACTCTCGGAAGAAATCCAAGCGATTATCTAACAATAAGATATCACTCATCTGCTTAGAAATATCTGCACTCTCATTCATCACTACACCGATATCTGATAGGGTTAGAGCAGCTGAGTCATTCAACCCATCCCCAACCATCAAAATAGTGTGACCTGCTTTCTGTAGTTCCTCTACTAACTCAAATTTCCCATCAGGTTTCAAGTCTGTATAGACCTGATCAAAGGGCAAATCTTTGACTAATTCCTCTGTCCTAACCAAGGTATCTCCTGTTGCCAGAATCAATTTTTTCCCTTGTGCCTTAAGTTTCTCCAAGGCTGCTTTTGCTTCTTTTCTCAAAGGAGTATGAATGCAGAACATTCCAATCAATTCATTCTGATAAGCCAAGAATAAGAGATTGTAGTGACTCTTGTACTCTTCAATTAAAGCATTTTGTTCTGAACTGATATAAATCTGCTCATCCTGCATCAAGACATAATTCCCAATAAGAACTGGTTGGCCATCTATATGAGATTTGATCCCCTTGCTTGCAATATATTGGAGTTTCCCATGCATTTCCTCATGTTCAATCCCCTCTATCTCAGCTTGCTTGACGATGGCATTAGCGATAGGATGATAGATGTGCTCCTCAAGACAGGCACTGATTCTGAGAATATCTTCCTCACTATAGTCCCCAAAAGGTAACACCTTTTCAACTATAGGATAACTAGTTGTGATTGTTCCCGTCTTATCAAATAAGAAAGTATCAATTTCCAGATATTTCTCCAGAACATCTCCATCCTTAATCACCATTTCACGATTCAACCCCTCCTTGATAGCTGTCAAATAAGCTACAGGAGTAGAAATTTTCAAAGCACAGGAGAAATCGACCAATAGGAAAGAGATAGCCTTAGAAAAAGAACCTGTTAATAGGTAAGTCAGCCCAGCCCCCAAGAAATTATATTTGACGACCTTGTCCGCCATCTTGATGAAATAGCGTTGTTTCGTTTTCTTGTTTTCTTCAGATTTCTTCATCAACTCAATCAGTTGTAAAATCCGACTGTTCATCTGATTATCGGTTACACGAATGCGTAACTCTCCAGTTTCTAATACTGTATTTGCACAAACCAAATCAGACTCTCTTTTTTCAACTGGAAAACTCTCTCCCGTCAAGGAACTTTCGTTAACCATACCTAAACCTGAAACTACTTGTCCATCAAACAGAATTTCATTTCCTTGAGATAAGATCAAGACATCTCCTATTTGAACATCGGAACTCTTGATACTAACAACCGTATCGCCCTGTACTAGAAATACATCGCTCTCTTTTGCAAGAAGGCTTTGTTCTAAATCTGTTGCAGTTTTTTTCAAAGACCACTGATCTAAATGATTCCCCAAATCAAGCATAAACATGATATTGCTAGCTGTCTTGGATTGGTTCATAAACAAGGACAATAAAATCGCCGAACAGTCCAAGACCTCCATCGTTAGTTCCTTACGCGCTAGTGTTTGATAGGCTTCTCTAATATAGCCCAAAGCCTGATAACAAGTCCATATATAGCGAATTGGAGACGGTACAAGACTACGAAAAAGTACACGCTTAATCGCTGCACCTGAAACAATAGAATAAGCACTCTCTTCTCTACGAATGGGAAGAGTCATCAACTCAGAAACTTTCCCTTTATCAATTCTTTTTAAAAAGGCTTCTGCATTATCTAATACAGAAAAGCCTTCTTTTATACGTAGAGTAAAGTGCTGTTGATCCATGTAAAACTGGATAGACTCAATCCCCTTTTCATCTCTCGCCAAGGAACGAAGATAGTCTTGAATATCCAAGGTGAGTGAAAAAGAAGATGATAGTCGGATATGTTGATATCCTCTATATAGCACTTTAAAAGACATATTATTCTCCTATAAGGCTATCTAATTGCTCTTCTTTTTTCTCTTGCTCGTACAAATATTTGGCATCTTGCAAAACATCGTCTCCATGTTGTTTCACAACAGAAACAGATGCATCTAGCTCGTCTTTTAACTTGTAAGCCTTAGCCAAAGCTTTAGAATAACCTTTTTTAGCTTCCTTACTTGCTAAGATTTTCAAACCAAGGGTACCAAATGCGACACCACCCAAAAATAATGAAGATTTTTTCGCAACTTTTGCAACGGTTAATACTTCTTTTAACATACTTATTTCCTCCTTATCATTATTATATAGCAATTTAGATATAAAAGCAATTTTATTTTATAAATTGGAGAATTATACTCAATGAAAATCAAAGAGCAAACTAGGAAACTAGCCGCAGGCTGTACTTGAGTACGGCAAGGCGACGTTGACGTGGTTTGAAGAGATTTTCGAAGAGTATTAGTTTTATTTCTACTGAATCTCCCATCTACTTACTCCTAAAGTTGCTTTCACTTGCCTCTTTTGATACACTTAAACTATGAATACAAATCTCAAACCCAAACTTCAACGTTTTGCTTCTGCTACTACCTTTGCCTGTCCTATCTGCCAAGAAAACCTTACTCTAGTTGAAAGCAGTCTCAAATGTAGCAATCGCCATTCTTTTGACCTGGCGAAATTTGGCTATGTCAATCTAGCTCCTCAAATCAAGCAATCTACCAACTACGACAAGGAAAATTTTCAAAACCGTCAACAAATTCTAGAAGCCGGCTTTTATCAGGCTATTCTAGAGGCCATCTCTGATTTACTTTCAAACTCAAAAAATGCCAAAACAATTTTAGATATCGGTTGTGGTGAAGGTTTCTATTCTCGCAAGCTTCAAGAAAGGCATCCTGACAAAACCTTCTATGCTTTTGACATCTCCAAAGCTTCTGTCCAAATCGCTGCCAAAAGTGAACCCAACTGGGCGATCAATTGGTTTGTGGGCGACTTAGCTCATCTTCCTATACAAGATGCTAGCATGGATATCCTGCTTGATATCTTTTCGCCTGCCAACTATGGAGAATTCCATCGCGTTTTGTCCAAAAATGGTATCCTGATAAAGGTTATCCCAACTGAAAATCACCTCAAGGAAATTCGCCAGAAGGTACAAGACCAGCTGACAAAAAAGGACTATTCCAACCAAGATATCAAAAATCATTTCCAAGAACACTTCACCATCCTATCTAGCCAAACGGCCTCTCTGACTAAGGCTATCACAACAGAGCAACTCCAAGCCCTACTCAGCATGACTCCTCTACTCTTTCACGTTGATCAGAGCAAGATTAACTGGAGCGACTTGACAGAGATTACCATTGAAGCTGAGATACTTGTTGGGAAAGCATTCTAATACTCTTCGAAAATCTCTTCAAACCACACCAATTTTATCTGCAACCTCAAAGCTGTGCTTTGAGTAACCTGCGGCTAGTTGCCTAGTTTGCTCTTTGATTTTCATTGAGTATAAACTAAACTTCGCAAAAGTAGAAAACTTACTGAGAATCTTCAATATTACGAAAACGCATAAGAACAGGTGCTTAAAAACCTTAATCTTATGCGTTTTGTTATGCAAAAATCGCTGGAGTTTCTATACACATTAAGTGGAAATCTTTGAAACTAGTTCTTTTAATAACCATTGAATACCATATATTAAATTTACCCCAAATATGATATAGGCCGTATAAATCAAGTATTTCGATTTCTCCTGCCTCAAAGAATAGATTTTGTACAAGATAAACAAATTTAAAATAATAAATAATAGAGACAAAATCTTCCCTCCAAAATCAATCCTAAAAGTACACCGTCAAGCATAGCTCTAACCTTTATTTTCGATTCGAGATAAGAAACTTATCAATAAACAGTAAGTGATATAAGGCCAGTACCGAACCCCAGAAACTACCACGAAAAGAGATTTCTTGATGATTGAGAGGAAACAAATCGTGGTTACCTATATAGAGGCAGGTCAAAATGATAAATAAAATCCAAAATAAATCAGTCCATTTATATTTTGAAAAATATTTTTTCCACATAAAAACACCTTCTTTCCTACAATTATATTATAATACTTGATGTAAACGGATGCAAGAAATATGAGGTAATCTAATAAGAAGAAACATGAGGCTGAAAGACCGTAAAAATCATCATTTCTAAGCCTTCAATGTGTCTATGATTTCTCTCTTTTTAAGACAAGATTGATCCAAATCCACATCATTCAAAAAAGCGAATTTCAATCGAAATTCGCTTCATAGGAAAGTGTATTAGTATAAATCTTTTAGCTTAGTTCAAGTGCCAGATATCTTCGTTGTACTGAGCGATTGTACGGTCAGATGAGAAGAATCCTGCTTTAGCAATGTTGACGATGACTTTATCCAACCATGCGTCACGGTCTTCGTAATCAGCCAACATTTGTTCTTTAACCTTGATGTAGTCTTCCAAGTCAAGAAGAGTCATGAACCAGTCTTTGTTGATCAATTCATTGTAAAGACGTTCCAAGCGTTCTTTGTTTCCAGCTGCAAGAACTGCATCGCTAACGATGAAGTCAACCAATGGTTTGATAGCTTCACGAGCGTAGAATTCGCTTGATTTGTAAGCTGCTTTAGCGTAAAGATCGATAACAGTTTCTGAATCTTCACCGAAGATGTAAATGTTTTCGTCCCCAACCAACTCAGCGATTTCCACGTTAGCACCGTCCATAGTACCAAGAGTCAAAGCTCCGTTCAACATGAATTTCATGTTACCAGTACCTGAAGCTTCTTTAGAAGCAAGTGAGATTTGTTCTGAGATATCACATGCTGGGATAAGGAAGCTTGCTGCAGTAACGTTGTAGTTTTCAACCATAACTACTTGCAAGTGTGGAGCTACTGCTGGATCGTTAGCAATAACTTCTGACATGCAAAGAATCAAGTGGATGATGTCTTGAGCAATTGTGTAGGCTGGAGCTGCTTTACCACCAAAGAAGATTGTGATTGGGCGAGCAGGGATGTTACCAGCTTTGATATCAAGGTATTTGTGGATCACGTACAAAGCGTTCATTTGTTGGCGTTTGTACTCGTGAAGACGTTTGATTTGGATATCAAAGATAGAGTTTGTATTGATTTCCACACCTTGGTGTTCTTTCAAGTGACGAGCCAATTTACGTTTGTTGTGAGCCTTGATGCTTTCCAATTTTTCTTTGACAGCTGCTTTGTCTTCATAAGACAAAAGTTTTTCAAGCTCATCTGCTTCATGGTGCCAACCGTCTCCAAGAATCTCATCCAAGTAGTGAGACAAGCTTGGGTTAGCATGCATGAGCCAACGACGGAAAGTGATACCGTTTGTTTTGTTGTTGAATTTTTCTGGGTAAAGGTCGTAGAAAGCTTTCAACTCAGAATTTTTCAAGATTTCAGTGTGAAGTGCTGCAACCCCGTTAACGCTATATCCGTAGTGGATATCCATGTGAGCCATGTGAACACGTCCGCTCTCATCGATAATTTGAACAGCTGGATCTTTGTATTCTGCTTTCACGCGACGGTCCAATTCTTTAATGATTGGTACCAAGTGAGGAACCACTTCTTGCAAGAATTCAAGAGGCCATTTTTCAAGGGCTTCAGCAAGGATTGTGTGGTTAGTGTAGGCAGTCATGCTACGAACGATTGAGATTGCTTCGTCAAGCTCGATACCACGTGCAGTCAAAAGACGGATCAATTCAGGGATAACCATTGATGGGTGAGTATCGTTGATTTGTACAACTGCGTAGTCAGCAAGGTCATGCAAGTTGCTTCCTTTTTCGATTGCTTCGTCGATAATCAATTGCGCACCGTTTGAAACCATGAAGTATTGTTGGAAGATACGGAGCAATTCACCTTGACGGTCACTATCATCTGGGTAAAGGAAGAGAGTCAAGTTGCGAGCGATATCTGTCTTGTCAAAGTTGATACCATCTTTAATAATAGAAGAATCAACTGAATCCAAGTCAAACAAACGCAAGCGGTTTTTAGTTGCTGTTTCATAACCAGTAACATCAATATCGTAAAGAGTTGATGTCAAAGTAAAGTCTGCAAATGGTACTTGGTAGCTACGGCTTGAGCGAACCAACCAGTTTTGCTCTGTCAACCATGCATTTGGAATTGTTTCTTGTTGGTTGTTTTTAAGAACTTGTTGGAAAAGACCAAAGTGGTAGTTAAGACCAACACCGTCACCGTTCAAACCAAGAGTCGCAATTGAGTCGATAAAGCAGGCAGCCAAACGTCCCAAACCACCATTACCAAGAGATGGTTCCAATTCAACTTCTTCAACTTCGATCAAGTCTTTACCTGCAGCAGCAAGTTCTTTTTTGACATCGTCGTAAAGACCAAGGTTGATCAAGTTGTTTGACAAGAGTTTACCAATCAAGAACTCAGCTGAGATATAGTAAACTTTCTTTTTACCAGTGTTGACTGGTTTTTGGCTGCTTGCAAGCTTGCTGTAGTTAAGAAGAGCAAGGTAAAGCTCTTCATTGCTACATTCTGCAATGGTTTTATTGTAACGATTTTGTACAAATTCTTGTAGTGATAACATGTTTAAGGTGTCTCCTGATATTGTATTATTTCTTTAATTCTACCAAATTTTCATTAATTCGTCGATAGATTGTTGTCAAGTCAAGCAAGCCTTCCTCGACAGCTGGTGTCAATTGATCTTCAGTCATACGCCAAGACCAGTTTCCACCAAGGGTAGATGGGAAGTTCATACGAGCTGTCTCATCCAATTCTAGCAAATCTTGCATAGTTGCAATTGCCATGAAGCTAACTGATGAAAAGACTGTACGAAGCATAGCGTGTGGAACTGTTTCGTATTCTTTACGGTTAGTATAGCGAGCCATGTACTCACGAGTCGCATCATCGATCTCGTTACGGTACCAACCAAGGACCGTGTTGTTATCGTGTGTTCCTGTGTACATAACTGAGTTAGCAGGTGCCAAGTGTGGGCTATCGATACTTTCGTCTTCTGGATTGAAAGCAAATTGAAGAATCTTCATTCCTGGGAAGCCAGTACGTTCGCGCAACTCGATAACTTCATCAGTCATGAATCCAAGGTCTTCAGCGATGATGTTTAGCTCACCAAGTTCTTTCTTAACGGCTGCAAAAAGCTTGTAGCCCGGACCTTTGACCCACTCACCAGGTGCTGCTGTATCGGAACCAGCAGGGATCTCCCAGTAAGATTCGAAACCACGGAAGTGGTCGATACGAACGATGTCGTAGATTTTGAAGCTTTCACGCAAGCGTTCAATCCACCATTTGTAGCCGTCTTTATCCATTGCTTCCCAGTCATAGATTGGGTTACCCCAAAGCTGACCAGTTGCAGAAAACTCATCTGGTGGGCATCCTGCGATGCAAGTCGCCTTACCGTTGACATCTGTCTTGAAGAGATGTGGATTTGCCCACATATCGCTTGAATCTTCCGCTACGTAGATTGGCATGTCTCCAACGATTTCGATGTGGTTGTCGTTAGCGTAAGCTTTCAATTTCAACCATTGTTGGAAGAAGAAGTACTGAGTCACACGGTGGTAAACCAACTTGTCTGCCAATTGCTCACGGTAGCTTTCAAGTGCTGTAGCTTTACGAGCGCGAGCATCTGCATCTGGCCATTCAGTCCAAGCAAGATTGTCAAAATGCTCTTTGATAGCCATATACTCTGCAAAGAGTTCAAGCCATGATTGGTTGTCTTGAGCAAATTTCTCAAAATCTTTAACATCTCCTACTTCCAAGAAACGTTTTACCGCTTTTTCTAAAAGAGGACGACGTGCATAGTAGATTTTCGCATAATCAACTTCAGACGCATCGCTACCAAAGTCAACTCCTTCAAAGTCACTTGCTTCCAATAAACCTTGCTCCACCAAGATATCCAAATCGATAAAATGAGTGTTTCCTGCGAAGGCTGAGAAAGACTGGTAAGGAGAATCTCCGTAACTAGTTGTTCCTAATGGAAGGATTTGCCAGTAACGTTGTTTTGTACGGACCAAGAAATCAACGAAGTCGTAAGCACTTTGACCAAATGATCCGATTCCGTAGGCTCCTGGGAGAGAAGAGATGTGCATCAACACACCACTTTGACGTTTTTTCATAAACAACACCTCGTGTATTTGTAGTTTAAATTTTCATTTTTGGGCGCAAACGTTTGCGTTAAGATAATTATAGCGTATTTCCCCGACAATTGCAAGCGTTTTTAAAAAACTTTTTGATTATTTTTTTAAAAAAACTTGTCCTTCTTTATGTATACATATACATTTTCCTTTTCTATTTACAAAATCTTCTTCAACTACAAATAGAAGGCCCAACTTAGCCTACTTTTGGTCTAGAGCAATTTATTTTTTGTTCAAAATCCAGGCAATCGTTTCCCTAAATAATTTCAGTAAAAGCATGAAAATATATTTTCTAACTTTTCTTCTATTATAAACAAATAAAACGCTTACCCTTTCCGTGAAATTTTTTTAAAATTTTTACAAAAAACACTTGCAACCGTTTTCTATTTGTGCTATACTAGTCCCATAAAGGAAAACGTTTGCGTTTCCTCATTATAAAATTTGTTATTCTTTAGGAGGAATACACTATGTCATCTAAATTCATGAAGAGCGCTGCTGTGCTTGGAACTGCTACACTTGCTAGCTTGCTTTTGGTAGCTTGCGGAAGCAAAACTGCCGATAAACCTGCTGATTCTGGTTCATCTGAAGCGAAAGAAATCACTCTTTACGTTGAGGACCAATACAAAGCTTATGCTGAAACAGTAGCTAAAGCTTATAAAGAACAATCAGGAACAACAGTTAACATCAAATCTGGTGACCAAATGGGTGGGCTTGACAAACTTTCTCTTGACAACCAATCAGGTCAAGCTCCTGACGTTATGATGGCTCCATACGACCGTGTAGGTAGCCTTGGTACTGACGGACAACTTTCAGAAGTTAAATTGAGCGACGGTGCTAAAACAGATGATAAAACTAAATCTCTTGTAACAGCTGCTGACGGTAAAGTTTACGGTGCTCCTGCCGTTATCGAGTCACTTGTTATGTACTACAACAAAGACTTGGTAAAAGAAGCTCCAAAAACATTTGCTGACTTGGAAAACCTTGCTAAAGATAGCAAATACGCATTCGCTGGAGAAGATGGAAAAACTTCTGCTTTCCTAGCTGACTGGACAAACTTCTACTTTGCATACGGACTTCTTGCTGGTAACGGCGGTTACGTATTCGGACAAAACGGTAAAGACGCTAAAGACATCGGTCTTGCAAACGACGGCGCTATCAAAGGTGTAGAATACGCTAAAACTTGGTATGAAAAATGGCCTAAAGGTATGCAAGATACTGAAGGAGCTGGAAACCTAATCCAAACTCAATTCCAAGAAGGTAAAACAGCTGCTATCATCGATGGACCTTGGAAAGCTCAAGCCTTCAAAGACGCTAAAGTAAACTACGGTGTTGCAACTATCCCAACTCTTCCAAACGGAAAAGACTACGCAGCATTTGGTGGTGGTAAAGCTTGGATCATCCCATCAAGCACTAAGAACCTTGAAGCTGCTCAAAAATTTGTAGACTTCCTTGTTTCAACTGAACAACAAAAAGCCTTCTACGATAAAACTAATGAAATCCCAGCTAACACTGAAGCTCGTTCATACGCTGAAGGTAAAAATGATGAGTTGACAACAGCTGTTATCAAACAGTTCAAGAACGCTCAACCAATGCCAAACATCTCTCAAATGTCAGCTGTTTGGGACCCAGCTAAAACAATGTTGTTTGAAGCTGTAAGTGGTAAGAAAGATGCTAAAACAGCTGCTAACGATGCTGTAACATTGATCAAAGAAACAATCAAACAAAAATTTGGTGAATAAAAAATTTGTTCAAGGGGGGTGGAAATCAAATCCCCCTTTGAATTTATCAACGAAAACACAAATAGTTTAGGTTTTATCTAGAAACCAGTATCCTATGAAAGGAGTTATTATGGAAAAGCAACAACCTAGTAAAGCAGCCCTGCTGTCTATCATTCCTGGGTTAGGACAGATTTACAACAAACAAAAAGCCAAAGGTTTTATCTTCCTTGGTGTAACCATCGTATTTGTCCTTTATTTCCTAGCACTTGCAGCCCCTGAATTGAGCAACCTCATCACTCTTGGTGACAAGCCAGGTCGTGATAATTCCCTCTTCATGCTGATTCGCGGTGCCTTCCATTTAATCTTTGTAGTTGTTTATGTACTCTTTTATTTAGCAAATATCAAAGATGCACATAAAACTGCCAAACACATTAATAATGGTATTCCAGTAGCACTTACCTTTAAAGAAATGATCAAAGGAATCTATGAAAATGGTTTCCCTTACCTCTTGATTATTCCTTCTTACATTGCTATGACCTTTGCAATCATCTTCCCAGTTATCGTAACCTTGATGATTGCCTTTACCAACTACGACTTCCAACACTTGCCACCAAACAAATTGTTGGACTGGGTTGGTTTGACGAACTTTACGAACATCTGGAGTTTGAGTACCTTCCGTTCTGCCTTCGGTTCCGTTCTTTCTTGGACCATCATCTGGGCTTTGGCTGCCTCAACTTTACAAATCGTAATCGGTATCTTCACAGCTATCATTGCTAACCAACCATTTATCAAAGGAAAACGTATCTTTGGTGTTATTTTCCTTCTTCCTTGGGCTGTCCCAGCCTTCATCACTATCTTGACATTCTCAAATATGTTTAATGATAGTGTCGGTGCTATCAACACTCAAGTCTTGCCAATCTTTGCTAAATTCCTTCCTTTCCTTGATGGTGCTCTTATTCCTTGGAAAACAGATCCAACTTGGACAAAAATTGCCTTGATTATGATGCAAGGTTGGCTTGGATTCCCATACATCTACGTTTTGACTTTAGGTATTTTACAATCTATCCCTAACGACCTTTACGAAGCAGCTTATATTGACGGTGCCAATGCTTGGCAAAAATTCCGCAACATCACTTTCCCAATGATCTTGGCCGTTGCGGCACCTACTTTGATTAGCCAATACACCTTCAACTTTAACAACTTCTCTATCATGTACCTCTTCAATGGTGGAGGACCTGGTAGTGTCGGAGGTGGAGCTGGTTCAACCGATATCTTGATCTCATGGATCTACCGTTTGACAACAGGTACATCTCCTCAATACTCAATGGCGGCAGCTGTTACCTTGATTATCTCTATCATTGTCATCTCAATCTCTATGATTGCATTCAAGAAACTACACGCATTTGATATGGAGGACGTCTAAGATGAATAACTCAATTAAACTCAAACGTAGACTGACTCAAACCCTTACTTACCTCTACTTAATTGGCCTATCAATCGTGATTATCTATCCACTTTTGATTACCATCATGTCAGCCTTTAAAGCAGGTAACGTCTCAGCCTTTAAACTAGATACTAATATCGACCTCAATTTTGATAACTTTAAAGGCCTCTTCACTGAAACCTTGTACGGTACTTGGTACCTCAATACTTTGATTATCGCCTTGATTACCATGGTTGTTCAAACAAGTATCATCGTACTTGCTGGTTATGCCTACAGCCGTTACAACTTCTTGGCTCGTAAACAAAGTTTGGTCTTCTTCTTGATTATCCAAATGGTGCCAACCATGGCCGCTTTGACAGCCTTCTTCGTTATGGCGCTTATGTTGAACGCCCTTAACCACAGCTGGTTCCTCATCTTCCTCTACGTTGGTGGAGGTATCCCGATGAATGCTTGGCTCATGAAAGGCTACTTCGATACAGTGCCAATGTCTCTAGACGAATCTGCAAAACTAGACGGTGCAGGACACTTCCGCCGCTTCTGGCAAATTGTTCTTCCACTTGTTCGCCCAATGGTTGCTGTACAAGCTCTCTGGGCCTTCATGGGACCTTTCGGGGACTACATCCTCTCTAGTTTCTTGCTTCGTGAGAAAGAATACTTTACTGTTGCCGTAGGTCTCCAAACCTTCGTTAGCAATGTGAAAAACATGAAGATCGCCTACTTCTCAGCAGGTGCTATCCTCATCGCCCTTCCAATCTGTATTCTCTTCTTCTTCCTACAAAAGAACTTTGTTTCAGGACTTACAAGTGGTGGCGACAAGGGATAATATATCCCCGCCACCCTTTTTCATTTTATACTCTTCGAAAACCTCTTCAAACCACGTCAGCTTTATCTTGCCGTAGTACGGTTACTGACTTCGTCAGTTCTATCCACAACCTCAAAACAGTGTTTTGAGCAGCCTGCGGCTAGCTTCCTAGTTTGCTCTTTGATTTTCATTGAATATTAGCGATTGCTACTGTAAATAATATTCTTGCAACAAGCAATTTTTCTCCTAGACTTGAAATAAAGCGCATTTCTCTATATAATAATACTCATATAGAAAACACCTTTTAGAAAGATACCTATGCTTCCATATCCATTTTCTTATTTTTCAAGTATTTGGGGATTTCGTAAGCCCCTGTCCAAACGTTTCGGACTCAACTGGTTCCAACTTCTCTTTACCAGTGTCTTCCTTATTAGCTTGTCTATGGTACCCATTGCCATCCAAAACAGCTCACAGGATACTTATCCGCTAGAAACCTTTATCGATAATGTCTATGAACCATTGACAGATGAGGTTGTCCAGGATCTCTCTGAACATGCTACAATTGTTGATGGTAAATTTACTTATACAGGAACAGCTAGTCAAGCCCCTTCTCTTTTAATCGGTCCAAGTCAAAGCAAGGAATTACCTAAGGACTTGCAACTGCATTTCGATACGAATGAGCTCGTCATCAGCAAGGAAAGTAAGGAACTGACCCGTGTCTCTTACCGAGCGATTCAGACTGAGAGTTTCAAAAACAAAGACAGCTTGACCCAAGCCATTTCTAAAGACTGGTACCAACAAAATCGTGTCTATATCAGTCTCTTCCTAGTTCTCGGTGCAAGCTTCCTCTTTGGTTTGAATTTCTTTATCGTCTCTCTAGGGGCTAGTCTTCTCCTTTATATCACTAAGAAATCCCGCCTCTTTTCATTTAGAACCTTTAAAGAGTGCTACCATTTTATCTTGAACTGTTTAGGATTGCCAACTCTGATTACGCTTATTTTGGGATTATTTGGCCAAAATATGTCAAACCTCATCACTGTACAAAACATTCTTTTTGTCCTTTATCTGGTCACTATCTTTTATAAAACGCATTTCCGTGATCCAGATTACCATAAATAGGAGATTTTTATGCCCGTTACGATTAAAGACGTGGCCAAGGCTGCTGGTGTTTCGCCTTCAACCGTAACCCGTGTTATTCAAAACAAATCAACCATTAGCGACGAAACAAAAAAACGCGTTCGCAAGGCGATGAAGGAGCTCAATTACCACCCCAACCTCAATGCTCGTAGCTTGGTAAGTAGCTATACCCAAGTTATCGGCTTGGTACTTCCTGATGACTCAGATGCCTTCTACCAGAATCCTTTCTTCCCATCTGTCCTACGCGGCATCTCTCAAGTCGCATCTGAAAACCACTATGCCATTCAGATAGCAACAGGGAAAGATGAGAAGGAGCGTCTTACTGCCATCTCACAAATGGTCTATGGTAAACGTGTAGACGGTTTAATTTTCCTTTATGCCGAAGAGGAAGATCCTTTAGTCAAACTGGTGGCTGATGAGCAGTTCCCCTTCCTCATCCTCGGAAAATCTCTGTCCCCCTTCATTCCACTTGTCGATAATGACAACGTTCAAGCTGGCTTTGATGCGACTGAATATTTCATCAAAAAAGGCTGCAAGCGAATTGCCTTTATCGGAGGGACTAAGAGACTCTTCGTAACACAAGACCGTTTAACAGGCTATGAGTCAGCACTCAAACAGTACCAACTGCCTCTTGATAGTAACTTGACCTATTTTGCGAACGAATTTCTAGAAGAAAAAGGTTATCAATTCAGTAAGCGTTTATTTAAACACGATCCTATGATTGATGCTATCATCACAACTGATAGCCTCCTAGCTGAAGGAGTCTGTGACTACATCGCTAAGCACCAGCTGGATGTCCCTGTTCTCAGCTTCGACTCAGTCAATCCCAAGCTCAACTTGGCAGCCTATGTCGATATCAATAGCCTAGAACTTGGTCGAACATCATTTGAAACGATTCTTCAGATTATCAACGATGCTAAAAGCAATAAACAAATTTGTTACCGTCAGTTGATCGCTCACAAAATTATCGAAAAATAAAACCAGCTCACGCTGGTTTTTTTGGTCACTATACTCAATGAAAATCAAAGAGCAAACTAGGAAGCTAGCCGCAGGTTGCTCAAAGCACAGCTTTAAGGTTGCAGATAAAGCTGACGTGGTTTGAAGAGATTTTCGAAGAGTATTAATTTTCTGTTTCAACGAATCGTCCCAGAATATGAACATTCTCAGATACAGAGACAAAGGCGCCCGGATCCACCTGTTTCATAATCTGTTTAAATTCATTAAACTCTGCACGTGTAATGACAGTAATTAAAACTGCCTTTCTCTCGTGATTATAGGTTCCTTCTGCATCGTGGATCATGGTTGCTCCGCGGTGCAATTTTTTATGGATTTTTTCAATTACCTTGTCTGGATGATTGGTCACAATCATGGCCTGCATGCGTTTTTGCTTGGTAAAGACCGCATCTGTCACACGGCTAGAGACAAAGATGGTAATCATAGAGTAGAGAGCGTATTTCCAACCAAAGGTCAAACCTGCTATCAGCATGATGGTCCCATTGACCAAGAAAGAAATACTACCAACATTCTTACCTGTTTTCTTGCGAATGGTCAGGCTGACGATATCCGTTCCACCACTGGAGATATTGTTGCGAAGAGCAAAACCAATCCCCAAGCCCATGACAACACCCCCAAAAAGGGCATTGATAATGGGATCCTCCGTCAAGGTCGCCACCGGGACAAACTGGATAAAGAAAGAACTCATGGATACCGTGATAAAGGTAAAAACAGTAAACTTATGGCCAATCTGATACCAAGCCAAGACCATCAAAGGAAAATTAATGGCGTAGAAGGTCAACGAAATCGGAATATGAAAACCAAACCAGTGATTACTCAAGGCAGAGATAATCTGTGCCAGACCTGTCGCACCACTCGAATATACATGCCCTGGTTGGAAAAAGAAATTGACCGCTACTGCTGATAAAAAACCATAGACCAGAGAGGCCGAAATCTTCTCATCATATTTTTCCCGAGAGATACTTTGTAAGACACGTAAAATTTTTATCTGATAAGCAAAGCGGCGCAGATAATAGCGCCACCGCTTAATTCGTTTTGCTTGTTTCATCTTCTTCTACTTGTAAGCTGAGTTCCTCTAGTTGTTTGAGAGCTACTGTTGAAGGAGCTTGTGTCATTGGGTCAGTTGCCTTATTGTTCTTAGGAAAGGCAATGACTTCACGAATATTTTCTTCTCCTGCTAAGAGCATGACAAATCGGTCAAGCCCGATAGCCAAACCACCGTGTGGTGGGAAACCATAGTCCATGGCTTCAAGAAGGAAGCCAAACTGGTCATTTGCTTCTTCAGCTGAGAAGCCAAGAGCCTTGAACATGCGTTCTTGAAGATCTTTTTGGTTGATACGAAGGCTACCACCACCAAGCTCATAACCGTTCAAGACGATATCGTAAGCAATGGCACGAACCTTAGCCAAATCACCTTCTAATTCGTGAGCAGTCTCTTCTTGTGGAAGGGTGAATGGATGGTGGGCACTCATGTAACGGCCTTCTTCTTCAGACCATTCAAACATTGGCCAATCAACCACCCAAAGGAAGTTGTATTTATCGTTATCAATCAAACCAAGCTCTTTGGCAATACGTCCACGAAGGGCACCAAGAGTTGCATTAGCCACTTCAAGCGTATCCGCCACAAAGAGAACCAAGTCCTTATCTTCAAGAGCAAGCGCTGTTGTCAATCCTGCTTGGATGCCAGTCAAGAACTTAGCAACTGGTCCATTTAATTCTCCATCAACAACCTTAACCCAAGCAAGACCTTTGGCACCATACTGTTTGGCTACTTCCGTCATCTTGTCGATGTCTTTACGTGAATAGTTGTCCGCAGCTCCTTTGACTACAATTGCTTTTACAGCAGGTGCTTCTGAAAAGACTTTGAAGTCTACACCTTTGACCACTTCTGTCAAGTCCTGAAGTAACATGTCAAAACGAGTATCTGGCTTGTCAGAACCGTAAAGAGACATCGCATCATCGTATTTCATACGAGGAAATGGAAGCGTTACTTCGATACCTTTAGTCTCCTTCATCACGCGCGCAATCAAACCTTCTGTGATATCTTGGATTTCTTGCTCAGTAAGGAAAGACGTTTCCAAGTCGACCTGAGTGAACTCAGGCTGGCGGTCACCACGCAAGTCCTCGTCACGGAAACATTTAACGATTTGGTAGTAACGGTCAAAACCAGCATTCATCAAGAGCTGTTTCGTGATTTGTGGACTTTGAGGAAGAGCATAGAAATGCCCTTTATTAACACGAGATGGCACCAAATAGTCACGCGCCCCTTCAGGCGTTGACTTAGAAAGGAATGGTGTCTCCACGTCGATAAACTCCAACTCATCCAAGTAATTACGGATAGAGTGGGTCACCTTAGCACGAAGTTTAAGATTTTCTAACATTTCTGGACGGCGAAGGTCAAGGTAACGGTAACGCAAACGTGTATCGTCATTGGCCTCAATGCCATCCTTAATCTCAAATGGGGTTGTCTTAGCTGTATTAAGCACTGTCAGAGCTGTCACGTTTAACTCAACTGCACCAGTTGGCAACTTATCATTGGCTTGCTCACGCGCAGCGACCTGTCCAGTCACCTCGATAACAAATTCGCTACGAAGGCTTTCAGCTGTTGCCATGACCTCTGCAGATACTTTTTCAGGATTGATAACCAACTGCATGATTCCTTCACGGTCACGAAGGTCGATAAAGATCAAACCACCAAGGTCACGACGACGACCAACCCATCCTTTCAAGGTCATTTCTTGTCCGATGTGTTCCTCACGAACACAACCAGCATACATACTACGTTTCATTGTTTCTCTCCTCTTTTATTCTGTTACTATTTTACCATAAAAGCGCAGGCTCTTCATGAAAATCATCAGAAAAGTTTGCCAGTCTTTAAAAATTAACGCACATACAAAAATCCGATGAAGTTCACCGGACTCTTTTATTTTGAATTGTTTCCTGCTTTACGCTTTTCAGCAATTTCGGCTGCCTTTCGAGGCAAGACAATTTCCGTTGTGTAAGCTGTCCCAAAACGCCAGATACCAGCAATAGGGGCAAAGACTACTGCGAGATGGCTGTAGAAGAAATCACCTTTGAAGGCATAAGCTAACGCCCCAATGATGAAAAACAGAACGACTGCTTGAATCACTGCTAATAAAATTACTCGTTTCATGTGACCTCCTGACTCTATTATAGCATGAGAATCATCAAAAAGCTGACTAAATTATTCAAAGCGTGGAGAGAAATACTGTAGACCAGACCTTTTCTGCTAATATAAGCCAAGCCCAAGCTAAAACCAAGACTAGTATAAACTAAAAATTGTTGCACATCACCTGGGAAATGAATCAAGGCAAAGATAATACTAGATATTAAAAGAAAAATCAGGGTTTGTTTACTATTGTCCTGCTTAGGAAAGAGATAACGTGCCAACATCCCTCTAAAGATAAGTTCTTCCGTCAAAGGAGCAAAAATAACGATCACAAAGAAAGAGAAGAGTGGCTGAGCCAAGGTCAAGTCTGTCGCTGTTTGCTGATTTACTGAAGGATTATCGGGCAGGAAGAATTGAACGACAAGAGATAAGAACCAAACCAAGGCAGGGAGCCAAATAAATCGATTAAAACCATTTTCTTCAATGTGAATAGGAGCCTTTTTATACCATTTGTAAACACAGTATACATAAACTCCAGCCAAGGCCACATAGAGTAAGGTAACAGCATAAACTGAAGCACCCAGTTTCAGAGATTCTATAGCCATACTCAGAACGGTACCATAGATAAACGAAAAAGATAGAACAGCTAGAAGAAACCAGCCAAGATTTTTAAGTAATTTCATAAAGAACTCCTATCTTGCTTTATAGCTGTTTTTCAATACAAAGAGATTTGCTATTCCTAACACAAGTACCCAGGCAAGTAACATACCAATATTAGAAAAAGATATTTCCCCACCTTTTTTATTTAAAAGATTTACAATTGGACCAATAAAAGAGTAATCCAACACTTTTTGAACCGTATCATTTTGAAGAGCAAACATGGGTAAAAAAGAGACGATAAACATAGGAAAGATACTATAAACTTGCGCTTTAGACTGAGTATCTGACACCGCACCGATTAGAAGGTTGAGAAAAATAACACTAATAGTTGCTAGGACCAAATAGATAACATAGGCAAATAAGTAACCTGATACATCCACTTTAAGATAGATTGGTAGTGAAATCATTCCAAGCAACATAATCAACATAGGGAGAATGAGCATACTGAAAGTATATTCTGTTGCTGTCACACCACTTAGGATGAGTGATTTAAGATTGCGCTTTTCCTTATCTTCTGCCATCATAATCGATACCATATAACCACTTCCCATGCTCAAGACCATCGTCAAACTCATAGAAAGGAAATACGTACTCAATTCTCCACTCTTGTTTAAGAACTCATTATATAGAACAGTCGCTCCAAAAGGCATCAATAGAGTCGCCAACAAAGTTGAATTGCTGATAAGAACTTGTAATCTTAACCATAGTAGGGCATTTAATTTTCTAAACATCTAACTTTTCTCCTGTTAATCTGATAAAGATTTCTTCTAAAGTTGGCTCACAAGAGTGGACCACCATCAAATCTGTCGTGTCTAAATGTGGTAATTCTTCAAATGGAACTATCTGTTCTCGTCCGTCGTTATAAGCTACACGTACTTTCTTATCCACATGGTACTTCTGGATGATATCTTGCGGACTTCCATACTCTATTAAGTTCCCCTTATTTAAAAGAGATAAGCGATCACAAAGCAGAGTTGCTTCATGCATATCATGCGTGGTCAGAAAGATCGTTGTCCCCGCCTGCTTTAATTCTTGTAGTAGGGTATGAATCATCTTAGATGTTGTAGGGTCTAAGCCACTGGTTGGCTCATCTAGAAAGAGAATCTTAGGTGCATTAAGAAGGGCACGAGCCAAGAACATTCGTTGTTTCATTCCTGTAGATAGTTTTTCTGCGATAACATCTTTAGCATCTGCCAATCCAACCTGTTGGAGCACCTGAACTACTCTATCTGACTTGAGACCATATAACTTAGCGTAGATAAGAAGATTTTTGTAAAGACTCATCTTTTCATAAAAACCACTTCCATCACTAACAATACCAATTTGTTCCAAATCATTTGAGGTTAAATCTTGAGAATTCTTGCCTAACAAAACTGTTTTACCTTGATCTGCAGCCAACTGACCTGTCAAGACATTGATCATGGTTGTTTTACCTGAGCCAGAAGGGCCAAGAAAACCAAAGATTTCACCCTCCTTAATCTCAAAAGAAATCTGATGAAGAGCTTTTTTGCTCCCAAAACTTTTGCTCACATTTTCAACACGAATCATAGAAACTCCTTTATTTGAAATAGCGTTTTACCATAGGCAACTGCATCACATTGATATAAATATGGATGGCTCCTACAAGCAAGAAGGCTAGTAGCTGAATCTCTCCTGTCAAGACAGAAATGATAAAAAGAAAAATATATAAGCCTGGTAAGACATACTGATTTAATTGGAATAAAATCCGAAAACTCTGTTCCAAATTAGCCTGACGCTCCCCTTCATCATAAGAATTAATATAGTTCAAGACATCCTTCGGTGTAGCGAAAAGTTCCAAATCAAACTGACGAACAATCGCAATTGTTTTAGAAAGATATTTTTGACTCTGCAAGAACAGCACTAATTCCAAAAAGGAAAGGGAAAATGTTATACGACTTACATCGAGTACAATTACTTCACTACCTGAGATGACAAGAGCCAATAAAATCGCTACACTTGTAATATTAGAAGTAATGTTTCCAAACTCGAGATTCCGATACATTTGCACATAATAGGTTTCATTCAGATCATCATCTATTTCCTCTTGATACAAGGAGTGAAATTTTCTGCTTTTCTTTAAGAAATTGAACGTCAAAAGAATACCAACAAAACCTAATAGTAAACCAATAGCTGATATCCAGGGTAGCAAGATTTTTACATCTAACATAATTCCGTGGGATTCGGCACCAGCCTTCAACATATCTACAAACATATACAAAAAAGCTCCCAAGACAACAGGAATTAAAAATAACAATCCACGTTTCTTTTTCATATTCATTCTCCTTTTTCACTTGCTAGGTTTTTGGATTTCTTTTCAATCCATTCAACTACTGGGATGAGGGCAAAGTAGGCCCAAATAAATTGGTCACTTTGATAGGGATTGAACCAGCCTAGATCCATCCCAATTAGTAGAAACACGCTGACTAATAAAGCTATGGCAACTACATAATAAATCACTTTATACTTGTTCATCACTCGTCCTCCTCCAAGCGAAATACCGATTCGACTGTTTCGTTGAAAATCTGAGATATTTTCAAGGCAATCACAACGGACGGGGTGTATTCGTCCCGTTCTAATAGGCTGATAGTCTGTCTGGAAACCTCTGCTAGCTTGGCTAGTTCGGTTTGATTGAGACCATCGCGAGCCCGCAGCTCTTTTAGACGATTTTTTAGTTGCATGTTACACACCTACTTTCCGTCAAATTCAACAGTTTGGATATCCTCAATGCGTTGTAGTTTGAATTTTTCTTTTCCTTTTTTATTAACACGACGTAGCTTGACCCATTCCTCATCAACATCCACAACTTCCCAGTTATCTGTTCCAAAAACTTGTCCAACGATTGTCGGTGTTTTCCCAATCAATTCTTTTAAAATTCTTGACATTTCTTTATTTCCTTTCTGTTTTTGCTCAATTCTTTTGATTTTATTCTCTAGTTTCTTGACCTTTTGGGAATGGTAGATATAATACATAATCACAAGAGGTACAAATCCTAATGCCCACATAATCGTTCCTTGCTCCTTTTCTCTTAACTTGCTTACATTGTAACACATCTTTTTCTTTTTGACAAGGATATTTGTCAAAAAGTTTATGATTTTTGTCATTTTGCAAAAGAAAAAGGTCAGGAATAAGATCCTGGCCAGTTTTTCTACTATTAAAAGCCTAGTTTTTCAAAGATTTCTGAGAAGTTTTGGCTGATTGTCTCAAGTGACACTTGCACTTCTTCTCGGCTTTGATTGTTCTTGACTGTCACTTGTCCGCTTTCGACTTCGCTCTCTCCTAGGGTGATGAGGGTCTTAGCCGCAAAGACATCGGCTGACTTGAATTGAGCTTTGAGCTTACGGTTGAGGTAATCACGCTCTGCTTTGAAACCTTGTTGGCGAAGAGCTTGTACCAATTCCAAGGCCTTAGCATTTGCTCCTTGACCCAAGACTGCGATATAGACATCTAGGGTGTTTTCGATAGGGAGGGCCACACCTTGCTTTTCAAGAATGAGAAGCAGGCGCTCCACACCAAGTCCAAAACCAAAGCCAGCAGTTTCAGGGCCTCCAAAGTAAGAAACCAAACCATCGTAACGACCACCCGCACAGACTGTCAGGTCATTGCCCTCAATCTCAGTGATAAACTCGAAAATGGTGTGGTTGTAGTAGTCCAGACCACGCACCATATTGGTATCGATGATATAATCTACTCCAAGATTCTCCAACATCTGACGCACAACATCAAAATGAGCTTGGCTTTCTTCATCAAGGAAGTCCAAGATAGAAGGCGCATTCTCTACTGCTACCTTGTCTTCTTTCTCCTTAGAGTCCAAGACACGGAGAGGATTTTCCTCCAAACGACGTTGGCTATCCTTAGACAAGGTCTCCTTGAGCGGTGTTAAGTAGTCAATCAAGGCTTGACGGTAGGCCGCACGGCTCTCAGGATTTCCAAGAGTGTTGAGGTGCAACTTGACACCTTGGATACCGATTTCTTTCAAGAAATGGGCTGCCATCGCGATTGTTTCCACATCGGTAGCTGGATTACTAGAGCCAAAACACTCAACCCCAATCTGGTGGAACTGGCGCAAACGCCCTGCCTGTGGACGCTCATAGCGGAACATAGGGCCCATGTAGTAGAACTTACTTGGCTTTTGCACTTCTGGAGCGAAAAGTTTATTTTCCACATAGGAACGGACAACTGGCGCAGTTCCTTCTGGACGGAGGGTGATATGGCGGTCACCCTTGTCATAGAAGTCGTACATTTCCTTGGTCACGATATCCGTTGTATCTCCGACAGAGCGACTGATAACCTCGTAATGCTCAAAAATAGGCGTGCGCACTTCTGCATAGTTATAGCGCTTGAAAATTTCACGGGCAAAGCCCTCAACGTACTGCCACTTGGCAGATTCAGCAGGTAAAATATCCTGCGTTCCTTTTGGTTTTTGTAATTTCATAGGGAATCCTCTTTAAACTTAATAGTCTTATTTTACCATAAATAGAGGGATTAAAACAGTATGAAAAAAATTAGGATTTATACTCAATGAAAATCAAAGAGCAAACTAGGAAACTAGCCGCAGGTTGCTCAAAACAGTGTTTTGAGGTTGTGGATAGAACTGACGAAGTCAGCTCAAAGCACTGCTTTGAGGTTGTAGATAGAACTGACGAAGTCAGTAACCATATCTACGGCAAGGCAACGCTGACGTGGTTTGAAGAGATTTTCGAAGAGTATTAGATATCATTTTTGAGATTAATAACTGTCAAAAAAATAGCTAGCAAGGAAAGACCAACAAATAGCATCCAAGTCAACTGTATATTCCATACAGCTACAAGTGAAAAACAAGCTGTTCCCACAGGTATGGATAAGGTAAACAATAAACCTAAAAAATTACTGGTACGAGCTAGAACCTCTGGAGCTAGATTTTTCAGGAGCAAGGCACTAATCTTTGGTTGAACTTTAGCAGACACATACAGAGTTGAACAGATAAATAGTAAACCAAGTACGACTTGATTGAATAAATTAGCTAGACCAACTAGACTGAGTCCTACGGTCACCCACATCATCAATCTAGGCAAGGACTGCTTCCCAAAATAATCATTGCCCGTAAGGCTACTGATGATGATTGCTAACACAGCACAGAATTGACTGATAAATAATGCCTCTGTGTAAGAAAAGTCCAAAAGAGAATGGCTCAAAAAGAAGATGTTATAGATGCTTCCTAAAGCGCCACCCAAGGCATTGATAAGCAAGACAGCAAAGAGCATAAAGCCAAAGTTTTTCTGTCCACCTTTAAGAAAAACGAGACGTAAATTTCGATAAATCGTTAGGAACTGCTCTTTGATAGAAAGCTTCTCATTTTTTAGGATTTCACCATCAGCAGATGAAAGTGACAGGCTCAATTTGCTTTTTCCTAAAAAGAGAATAGAGGCTGATACGAGGAAAAAGCAGGCATTGATTCCCGCAACGAGGGAAAAATTGTTGACCGATAGACCTAAGAGCCAGACTCCAAAAGCTTGACCCCCAATAGCTGAAATATAGGTGATGAATTGGGAAAAAGAATAAGCCTCCATCAAATCCTCTTCAGCTACTTTTTCCTTAATGAGAGGCATGCGCAAACCACCAGCAAAATCACTGATGACATCACTAATGACATTGATCAAACACAGGCTAGAAAAGGCAAATAGACTAGCTTGCTGAACAACTAGGGCTGCCAGAAAAAATAAAACCGCCTGAAACAAACCGCTATAGACCATCCATTTGACCTTGTCTCTCGTGTAATCTGCCCGAATCCCTACAAAAACTGTAAAGAGAGTCGGAATGATCATGACAATATTCGCCATAGCAACAGCAAAAGAGGCTTGTTGCAAGGTCGATGCATAGACGATAAAGACCAGATTGAAAATTGAAGCACCAAAAGCATTGAAGAAGCGTGACAAAGTCAAGAGTCGATAAGCTTGATTTCTAAACAATAGTTTCATAGATAATCTCCCTTCTTGTTAGAAGTTTTATGTGAAGTATGACTATAGTATAGCACTTAGAAATGTTAGAGGAAAAACTTTTGAATATATGCAACAAATAAAATGAGCAAAAAGAAACGATAGAAGTTCTCCAGTGACACGAGAGAGGTCAATAGTTATATCGCTTCAAATTTTAACTTATTTTCTTAGTTTGCAGATATTCAACAATCGGTCGTTTTTCTATAGTATTCGGCAGATTTATTACAGCCAAGCATCTCAAAAATACGGACAGCATCTTCCATCTTTTTTCGCCCTTCCTTGACTCTGCCTTGCTTGCTATCAAGGAGACCTTCCGCCCACAAATAGACAATTCGGAAATAGGTCTCATTTTCATTGTAGAAATGCTCTTCGATAACACGTTTAAAATAAGAGGCATTGGTAAATTCTTCACACTCAATGCTAGCTAAAAAACCATTCAATAGTATAGTGTGAAACAGGTTTCGATTGCCAGACACTTCCATTAGAAAATCAGATTTTCGTACCATTTCTCGTACATACCTAGTGAAAAGAGAAACAGATAGAAATGGTGAACTGACTGAAAATAAATTGAGTTCATAGATTCCCCAAATCTCGGTAGAAAACAAATAATCATGAAGGACTTTCCCTTCCTCTGCTGTTAACTCTACCCTTTCATCCATGCTCTTCATATAAGACTTGATAATAATGGCATTTAGAATATGTTTCTGTTTGTTTTGAGAATGGGCATGCTTTTGATACTCCCTGCGATACAAGTCTTCAAGAGGAGCTATATTCTTTGGATCCAAGACATCTATGATTTCTTTTCTCAACTCAGAATCTGTATCATACTGAAAACCTCTCGCTAGAAAGAGGATTTCCTCTACACTGGCAGATATATTTTCTAGGGCAAATAGAAACTTTTCCACCGAAAGCTCACTCTGACCTGTTTCAAAGCGAGATAACATAGACGGCGAAAATTGTCCCCCAGTTGCTTGTCTCAGCGAGATATTTCTTGATTCTCGTAATTGTCTAAAGACTTTTCCAATCTGCTCCATAGGCTTCCCCTTGATTCAGTATTTTCTTCATTTTATCATATTTTTCAGAAAATTCATCAAAAACTTGCCAAATTGTCAGAATTATGAGAAAATAGAGGATATTTATCACGTGGAGGGACTGTAATGAGAGAGGATATCAAAATCAATGACCGTGCTTTGGCCTTGCAAGACCAAATTATCGAAAAACTAGAGAAGGTTTTTGATACAGATGTGGAATTGGATGTTTACAATCTAGGGTTGATTTATGAAATCAATCTGGATGAAACAGGTCTCTGCAAGATTGTCATGACCTTCACCGATACTGCCTGCGATTGCGCCGAAAGCCTGCCTATCGAAATCGTGGCAGGTCTGAAACAAATCGAGGGTATCGAAGATGTCAAGGTTGAAGTTACCTGGTCGCCTGCTTGGAAAATCACACGAATCAGTCGCTACGGCCGTATTGCCCTTGGACTACCACCTCGTTAAGCAGGTCAATAACTTTTAAAGATGAAAAAAAGCAAGCCAAAGTTGGCTTGCTTTTTGATATTCAATAAAAATCAAAGAGCAAACTAGGAAACTAGCCGCAGGTTGCTCAAAACAATGTTTTGAGGTTGTAGATAGAACTGACGAAGTCAGTAACCATACCTACGGCAAGGCGACGTTGACGTGGTTTGAAGAGATTTTCGAAGAGTATGAGTTTATTTTTTACCTGACTTGTCCATATTCCAGAAGTCTGTCACGGCTCCACGTGAAGCAGATGATACGATATGGGCATATTTACCGAGGACACCACGACTGTAAAGCGGTGGCAAGGTTGTTTCTGCCTTACGTTTTTCAAGTTCTTCTTCCGATACGGCCATGGAAATTTCTTTGGTATCTTGGTCAACCGTAACGATATCGCCTGTACGAAGGTAGGCAATTGGTCCACCATCCTGAGCTTCAGGAGCGATATGTCCAACAACCAGACCATAAGTACCACCAGAGAAACGGCCATCCGTCAAGAGGGCAACCTTGTCTCCTTGACCTTTACCAACAATCATTGATGAAAGTGAGAGCATCTCAGGCATACCAGGACCACCCTTAGGTCCCACGAAACGAACAACGACAACATCGCCATCAACGATTTCATCTGTCAGAACAGCCTGAATCGCATCTTCTTCTGAGTCAAAGACCTTAGCTGGACCAACGTGACGACGCACTTTCACACCTGATACCTTGGCAACCGCACCGTCTGGTGCAAGGTTCCCGTTCAAGATGATAAGCGGACCGTCTGCACGTTTTGGATTTTCAAGTGGCATGATAACTTTTTGACCTGGTGTGAGGTCTGCAAAGTCAGCTAAGTTTTCAGCAACAGTCTTACCAGTACATGTGATGCGATCTCCGTGAAGGAAACCATTTGCCAAGAGGTATCTCATAACCGCAGGCACACCACCGACTTCGTAAAGGTCTTGGAAGACATACTGACCAGATGGTTTCAAGTCGGCCAAGTGAGGCACACGCTCTTGGATCGTATTGAAGTCCTCAAGCGACAAGTCAACATTGGCAGCATGGGCAATGGCAAGCAAGTGAAGAGTGGCGTTTGTAGAACCACCGAGAGCCATAGTTACAGTGATAGCATCTTCAAAGGCTTCACGAGTCAAGATATCTGACGGTTTGAGACCGAGCTCCAACATCTTAACAACAGCACGTCCTGCTGCTTCGATATCTTCTTTCTTATCAGCTGATTCAGCTGGGTGAGAGGATGAACCTGGCAAACTCATACCGAGAACTTCTATAGCAGTCGCCATGGTATTAGCTGTGTACATACCACCACAACCACCAGGGCCAGGGCAGGCATTACATTCAAGACGTTTCACATCCTCAGCTGTCATATCACCGTGGTTCCATTTTCCGATACCCTCAAAAACAGAAACCAAGTCAATGTCTTTGCCATCAAGATTTCCCGGTGCAATGGTTCCACCATAGGCGAAAATAGCTGGAATATCCATATTAGCAATGGCAATCATAGAACCAGGCATGTTCTTGTCACAGCCACCGATAGCGACGAAGGCATCCACATTGTGACCACCCATAGCCGCCTCGATAGAGTCCGCAATGATATCACGAGATGTTAGGGAAAAACGCATACCAGGCGTTCCCATGGCAATCCCGTCCGCTACGGTAATTGTCCCAAACTGCACAGGCCAAGCACCTGCCGATTTGACACCTTCTTTGGCTAATTTCCCAAAATCATGCAAGTGAATGTTACATGGTGTATTTTCCGCCCAAGTCGAAATCACTCCCACAATCGGTGTTTCAAAGTCCTTATCTGTCATACCAGTCGCACGAAGCATAGCACGGTTTGGTGATTTTACCATACTATCATAAATGCTACTGCGGTGACGTCTATCTAATTCAGTCATTTGTTCCCTCCCATTTCAGTTTTTACTATTATAGCACATTTTAAAGGCAATGAACAGAAGAAAATTCTTGAATTTTCAGAAAATTCTATACACATATAAACATTTTAAATTAAAAACAACAAAGCGGATCAGGGCACTTTCTGATTACCAGAATATGCTTTTAATCCGCTCGCTTTAAATAACGTAATGTAATTTTTACAGAAGTTCTTTCAGATAAGTGTATTTAACATCTATCTTGCATTATAAAACGCTAAAACTTTCTCTTTTATATTCGATTCACTCAAACCATACTCATTAAGAAGATAATCCATTTTCCCAACTTGACCGAATCTTTCTTGAACACCCATCCGATGAATTTTTGTTATTCCATCATCAGAGAATAATTCACATAAAGCACTGCCAATTCCACCTATCTGATTGTGGTTTTCTACAGTAAATATAGTTTTTCCACTTAACATTGTTTTTATCTGTTCTGGTATCGGTTTGATTCTAAATAAATCTATGACACCTACTGAATAACCTAATTTAGACAGTTCATCCGCAACTCGAATACTTGGAGCAACCATTATGCCAGAAGCAACTATTACAACATCTTCACCGTGTCTTAACTCAATGTAGCCTTTAGAAAAATCTTCTCCACCTTGATATACAGCCTCTGGAGCTTTTCTAATTGTTCGAATATATTTTAGTCCTTTTAAGTCTAATGTCTGGTTCAAGATTTCACGAAATTGGATATCATCAGTTGCTTCAAAAATGATCGATTTAGGAATTAAACGTAACAATCCAATTTCTTCAAATGGCATATGTGTTCCACCATTCATCTCTGCCGTTACTCCTGCATCTGAGCCAATCACAGTGGCATCCAATTGTGCGTACCCAAGAGAAATAAATAATTGATCAAATACTCTTCGTGAAGCAAAAGGCCCAAATGTATGAAGATAAGGTCTAAACCCCTGAATAGATAAACCTGCTGCAAGCCCGACCATTTCTGCTTCCATGATCCCAACATTCACATAACGGTCTCCAAAGTCCTTTTCAAGATTATTAGTAGCCATAGAACTTGACAAGTCTGCTTCTAAAACTACTATATCAGAATAACTTTGGTTAGCCTCTAGAAGGAAATCTCTATACACATGTCGTAATTCTTTCGTACTTCTCATCATTCTGTTTCCTCCAATTCCTGACTTAATCTTTCTACAACTGAAGTTAACATTTGTCTCTCCTCTACAGTAGGGCGAAGATGATGATTGGATTTCATTTCTTCCAGCTCTCGAACTCCTTGACCTTTTATAGTGTCTAATACAATACACTTAGGGGATGAATTATTTGACTGTTTTAATTGGATAATCCCTTCATAAATTTCTCTAATATCTGAACCATTGACCCTAATGGATTCAAATCCAAATGCTGAGAATTTTTCTACAAAATCACCTGGATTACAAATATCCTTTGTAAAACCATCTAATTGTTTTTTGTTATCGTCTACAAATACAACTAAATTAGATAACTGTTGATGAGAAGCAAACTGTATAGCCTCCCAACATTGTCCCTCATTTAACTCACCATCTCCAACAATAGCATAGGTATAAAAGGGATTTTTTCTTATTCTCTGACCATATGCAAGTCCGGTTGCAACACTAATTCCCTGTCCTAGAGAGCCAGTTGTCATATCTATGCCCGGCGTTAGATTTCTATCAGGATGAGACGGTAATTTGGTTCCATTTGTATTTAAAGAATATAAGAATTCTTTGTCAAAGAAACCATTCAAATAGAGTGTGCTGTACAAAGCAGGTCCAGCATGTCCCTTGGATAAAACAAAATAATCTCTATCTCGTGATGCAAATATTTCTGGAGTCATCGGCATTATTTCACCATAAAGCACTGCTAAAACTTCTACTATAGACAGACTCCCTCCATAATGACCGAATCCAAGATGATTCAATGTTCTAAGAGTATTTAATCGGATTTTTGTTGCAAATTTTCTTAACTCATCTTCTCTATTTTCACTTAAAATCATCCCTTATTCCTCCTTTGCAGATGGCTTTTTAATAAAGGATACTCCAAACATAACTGCTAGAATAAGAACAAGACCAATAACAATGCCTGCTTGTGAGCCAAATTGATTCAACATTCCTAAAATAATTCCTGATAGACCAAAATCTGCATCTGAGAAAGTTGATCCTTGGAAACCAAGTCCTCCCAAAACTGGCATTAAAAAGACTGGAAGAAAACTAATTAAAATACCTTGTAAAAATGCTCCAATAGTAGCTCCACGAACACCACCAGATGCATTCCCAATAACACCTGCAGTCGCTCCACAGAAGAAATGAGGCACAACACCTGGTAAAATAACAACCGTTCCTGAAGCAATCATAATTGCCATACTCACTAAACCACCAACAAAACTAGAGATAAATCCAATTAGAACTGCATTGGGTGCATAAGTATAAACAATCGGACAATCCAAAGCAGGTTTTGAATTAGGTACAAGACGCTCTGAAATACCTTTAAAGGCTGGAACAATTTCACCCAAAATAAGGCGAACACCTGCTAAAATAACAAATACCCCTGCTGCAAATTGACCTGCTAATTGTAAAGCATAAACTAGACCACTTGTACCACTACTGATTTCTTTTTCTATATATTCTGACCCTGCAAAGATAGCTACAATAATGTAAATAACTGCCATGGATAAAGTAATGCTAACAGTACTATCACGTAAAAAAGCTAAACTCTTTGGAAATTTAATGTCCTCTGTTGATTTTGATTTGTCACCGATAAGGCTACCAGTAAAACCACTCAACCAATATCCCAAAGAACTGAAATGACCTAAAGCCACCTTGTCATTTCCAGTTAATTGAACCATATATTTTTGCACAAATGCTGGGGAAATACTCATAATAATACCGAGTGCTAATCCTCCTAGTAAGATAAGAGGCAAACTTGTAAAGCCAGCAACTGATAAAATGACCGCAATCATACACGCCATATATAGAGTGTGGTGTCCTGTTAAAAAGATATATTTGAATCGAGTAAAACGAGCAATTAAGATATTGAATACCATACCTGCAAACATAATCATTGCAGTAGCTGAGCCATATGTTGTTAAAGCTACAGCTACAATTGCTTCATTATTTGGTACAACTCCAGATAAATGAAAAGCATGCTCAAACATGGTACCAAATGGATTTAAAGAATTTTGCACAATTCCTGCACCACCAGATACAACTAAGAAACCAACAAAGGTCTTAATTCCACCTTTAATAATATCAGGTAATTTCTTCTTCTGAAGAACTAATCCTAAGATTGCAATTAAAGCTACTAAAATAGCTGGTGTACTAACAATATCCAATATGAACTTCATCATGACGCTAGCCTCCTAAATAAGTCCTTTTTCTTCACAAAGTTTAGTAATTAATTCTCGTAGTTCATCCATATCAATAATACTATTTAAGATACGAACATCTCCAAGATGACTAGCTGAATCAGCTAAATCACGGCCAACAATCCAAATATCAGCTGCATTTGGATCTGCTCCACCTAAATCATAGTGTTCAACTTCTACATCTGAAACATTCAAATCACTCAATACAGATTCAATATTCATCTGTACCATAAAACTTGAACCTAATCCTGAACCACAAGCTGTACCAATTTTTAACATTATCTAATCCTCCTGTTTAATTATCATTTCAATGTCATCATAGTTTTTTGATGATATTAAAGTTTGAACATGGTTTTTATCTCTTAAAATTGTTGTTAAATGTGACAAAGCCTTTAAATGACTCTCATTATCAATGGCTGCAATACAAATCAACAATCTTACCTCTTGTTCTGGATTATCCAATAAATAAATCGGTTCTTCCAAAACTAACATTGACATTCCTATTTCATTCACACCTTCATCTGGCCGAGCGTGAGGAATTGCTACTCCCTTCCCTAAATTAATAAAAGGCCCAAACTCTTCTACTTTTTGAATCATTGCCTCAGGGTAGTTCTCAGTTATCTTATGTTGATCCAAAAGCGGTTTAGCTGCTAAACGAATTGCCTCCTTCCATCCTAATTTTTCCGAACTAACCTGATAAGTTTCTTTTGTAATTAATTCTTCTAACAATGGTAACACTTCCTTTCTGTTCATTTCTTGATAGAGATACCTCTTTAATGCTAATTTTAACTCTAATTCTTGTGTGATTACACTATATCGTCTTACTATGCTAATTATCTGATTAAGCTCAATATCTCGATAACCTGTATCTGGGAAATCTTTTGATACCAATTCAACTAACTGTGTTGTTTGTTCTTCCGTCATCATAACAGAAACTAGATAATTTGGCTTCTCTGTATCCACCTTTATAGTAGAAAAAACCATATCATAGTCACTACTAGTTTTCGCATATAAATCATCAATCTTTGAGGTTCCTATAAACTCAATTTGAGGGAATAATGCTAATAGATTCTCTTTTATCATCAATGAAGAACTAATTCCATTAGGACAGATAATTGCTGCTTTATAACATTTTTGAGGCAAATTGTCTGCTTTCTTTAAATATCCTCCAAAATGGATAACAAAATATGCTGTTTCACTATCAGGTATGGGCTTATCAATAGCGTCCATCAAGGGAGTCAAAGAATCTTTTACTAGTTCAAATAAATCAGGATAATGTTCTTTAACATGCAACACATATTCATTTGAACTAGGTAGGCCGAACTTTAATCTATAGTAAGCCGGTATAAGGTGGCGGCGAAGATTTTCTCTCAATACTTCTCTTTGTTTAAAATGTAACAAAGAAATATCTTCCATTCTACTTATAATAACCTCTGTTAATTGATTAAAGTAAACCGGAGCAACATCTACTTCACCTTCAAAGCAACTTGATAATAAAACTGTGATATAGCGATAATCATCCTCAGAAAACACCGTATCTATAATTCCCAAATCAACTACTGTATCTAATAAAATAGTCGTTATATCTTGAATAATAGGAGATACTAATGTCTCTGAAAGATATACTCTTTCAACATCCCTTTGATACCTACATATAATGAATACTAAACCGAAAAGGCAAACTTTTAATTGATTAACAATAGGTACTATCTGTAGCTTTTCATAATAATCTTTAACTACCTGATCAATCAAATCATAAGTTAATGAATACCCCCAACTGGATAAAACATAATCCACCCCCCAAATCCCTATGGAGGATTCCAGCAACTCACTAACCATTTGAAAAGCTAAACGGTGCTTATTCCACTCTGAACCATGTAAAGTATAACCTTTTGCTCTACTGTACCCTAGCTCCAAATCATTGTCTAACATAATCTTTCTTAATGATTGAATATCAGATAAGGTTGTATTCTTACTTACTTTCAAAAAGTCTTGGTAATGATTATTCGATATAAAATCTAATCGGCAAAAAGTGTAAAGATAGATTAATGCTAAGCGAGTCGACTTTGGTAAAACCAATTCATCCGACTTAATAATATCTGTCAAAGACTGCTTCGTACGATTTGATAAACTATAGCGACCTTGTTTTTTATCCAGCACTATCCCTTTATTAGCTAGATAAGGCACTAAATAATCTATTCCTTCTTTGACTTCCTTTATAGGTAAGCTCACCTTAACAGATAATTCATATAATGATAGCTCACAATGATCCATCAAAGTCATCAAAATAACTAGTGCTCTATAATCAAACATTTCTCTTCCTTTCTAACTACAATTATAGTGTAAAAGTTATAAGAATAAAAGAGTATTTCAGCACAATATAATCTCACTTCCTACAAGTAATTATTGGGCTGAAACTTTTTAGTGATTATTTGTCAACTTTCTATTAATTTTTAAAAACAAAATGATATCATTTAGATATCAAATAACAGAGGTCATTCTTATGACTGAAAAACTAATCAATTCAAAACCAAATGGTGTATTAGCATTGATTCTCATTGAGTTGACAATCGTACTTGGTATCTTTATATTTATAATGGGTGTTGGTTCGGAAAACATTTTTGGAATTATTATCGGACCTTTACTAATCGTAATTGCAGCGCTAACTCATGCTGGTTTAAAAGTTGTCAAACCTCAGGAGGCTCTGGTTCTGACACTCTTTGGTAACTATACAGGTACCATCAAAGAACCTGGCTTTTACTTTGTCAATCCCTTCAGCGTAGCAGTTAACCCTGCAAACTACACTCGACTTGGATAAAGTGGTGACGTTAGCACGAAATCTCCTTTTTTAGGAGCTAAATCATCAAATGACAATGACTGCTTAGGAAATCCTTGAAGCACGTATCACTTACCTAGCTTATGCACCAGAAATTGCCGCCGTCATGCTTCAACGTCAACAAGCATCTGCCATTATTGATGCCCGTAAGATGATTGTAGACGGCGCTGTGGGTATGGTTGAAATGGCCCTGGAACGTCTCAATGAAGGGGAATTGGTCGAGCTTGACGAAGAACGAAAAGCTGCCATGGTTTCAAATCTCCTAGTCGTTCTCTGTGGCAATCATGATGCACAACCAATTGTCAACACAGGAAGTCTTTACTAAAGATGGCTGAAGCTAAAAAAAAGCAGATCCCCCTTCGACTCTCAACAAAGTTATACGCTGCACTCGCATCATGGGCAGAAGACGACTTTCGTTCAGTCAATGGACAAATAGAATATCTCCTCACAGAATGTGTCAAGCAACGGAAAAAAGACGGAAAATACGTATCAGAAACCATTGACGAACCATTTGAGATTGATATTTAAGACCTTCTCCTGTTTGCTGTGTCGGACAGGAGAATTTTTTTATCTTTTTTTGTCAAGTAACTTTACTTTACAAAAAAAATGTGTTATCCTAGTATGGTTGATGAAAATCAGTAGATTGAATCGAATATAAATACCTAAAGGAGAAATCAAAATGGCAGTACCTGCACGTCGCACTTCAAAAGCGAAGAAAAACAAACGTCGTACACACTACAAAGTAACAGCTCCATCTGTAAACTTTGACGAAACTACTGGAGATTACTCACGTTCTCACCGTGTATCACTTAAAGGATACTACAAAGGACGTAAAATCGCTAAAGCTGCATCAGCTGAATAATAGAAGGGAGATACCATGCGCGTAAATATTACACTTGAACACAAAGAATCTGGTGAACGCTTGTACCTTACTTCTAAAAACAAACGTAACACTCCAGACCGTCTTCAATTGAAGAAATACTCACCAAAACTTCGCAAACACGTTGTGTTTACAGAAGTTAAATAAGGTTTCATTACATTTCAGTACATACTGAAAAACATTGATTTCATGCGATTTTTAAAATATTGAATTTCATTACAAATCATTTGAAATCAGTTCTATGGCAACCTTTTTGGCAACCTTTTTTGAAATAAAAAAGAAAGTCAACAATCGAAGAATGTAAAGTCCTAGAAAATTCTTAGGACTTTTTTTATTCCTAAAAATTGTTGGAATAGCGCAGTCTTTTCAATAAATTTTAGGAATCCAAAAAAATCTTCCTACAATAAGTAAGAAGATTTTTTATTTTTTACTTTCTCATCCAAGAATCATGGACTAATTCATTAATTTGATGACTATATTTTGCATAGTTATAATGATAGTGATTAGAGGCTCTCGATAAAACATCCCCAGTTTTTTTATCAGGTTGAACATATTTCTCAAATTCTACTATAGGAATTATAAATAATTCAAGCCCTTGAATTTTATCATCTGATACTTTGCTTATGGCATAAGCAATACAATCAATATATTTTCCATTATTATATTTTTGAAATTTTTTAACAGTTTCATAGTTTGCTTCAACAGTAGTAGTTTCAGATTCTATCGGAATTGTTCTAGTAACGGGCAAAATTCTATATTTTTCTTTCCCTTTTATTGCTTTCAAATAATTTCCTTGGTTTGTTACAGTAAAGTTTCTAATCGATAAATTATATTTGATAAATTCTCTTAGACAATTTCTTGTATTACTCATTTATTCTACCCTTTTCTATCCTTTTTTATATATCCTAATCCTAAACTTGCTAATAACCCTAAACCTAATAAGCCTAGCATTGTCTCCTTTGTTCCTGTATTTGGAAGTTGTTTCTTAGGTTCTGCTTTTACATTCGTAGCTTTTACAGGAGCTTGATATGTTTTATCGTCTTTAGTTCCCACCGTAGCTACATCAACTGCCTTATTTTGAGCCTTCCCATCCACAACATCAACTACTTTACCGTTAGCGTCAAGAACTTCTTTAGGTTGACCACCTGCTTTACGGATTGCATCTTCTTTGTCTTTCAAAGCTTGCAGGCGTTGTTGTTCAGCAAGGTATGCGTCATGTTCAGCTTTGAGTTGCTTAAAGTTAGCAAGGATACGAGCTTTAGCTTCAGCGATACCCTCAAGACGAGCCAACTCTTCCTTAGCAGTTTCCAACTCAGCACGGAGTACACCAAGCTTAGATTTAGCATCAGTAAGCTCTTTGTCCAAAGCCTTAAGGACTTCATTGCGCTTAGTAAGGGCAAGTTCAAGAACTGTATAAGTGTCACTAGCCTCTTTAGATGCTTCACGTTTACGAGCAAGGTCTACACCTGCTGACTTACGAGCCAAGACTGCTACATCATGAGCTTTAGTAAGGACTTCCAATTCACCTTTGGCAGTGGCAAGAGATTGGTCAGCAGTAGATTGTTCAGCCTTAGCAGTTTCAAGAGCTGACTTAGCTTCAGCAAGAGCCTTAGCTTTGTCAGTAGCATTTGACTTAGCAAGAGCAAGTGATTCCTTAGCAGTCTGCAAAGCTTTAGTATCTTGTGCTAGTTTAGATTGGGCATCAGCAAGAGCCTTTTCAAGAGCTGGAACATCAATCTTGTTACCTACTACGTTAGAGAGGTTAGTACGAGCATTAGCAAGGGCTGTTTCTGCGTTGGTGTAATCAGTTTGGGCTGATTGGACTGCATCTTTAGCTTGGATAGAGGCTTTGACTTCGTTGTCGTAGGCTTTTTGGGCAAGTGAAACTTTTTCTTGCAATTTAGCTGCCTTTTCAGCGGTGCTTGGAGCGGTTACGACTTTTGTTTTGTCGAATTTGGCTCCATCAGAAATCACATTATTAGATGTACCAAGGTAATGAATTTTTGTATCTGTATTTTCATCATAACTTGTAGAGATACCAATATACTGGTGGTAAGACATAAATGGCTCGTCTGCCACATGAGATACCCCTTGGGCATGCCCCCAATCAGCATGAGTGTCCCAGTAAAGCATAGCATATACGTCATTGTAGATAGCTCGCTTGATTTCTGCTACAGTAGTGAGTTTGTGAGTATCGTTACCAATAAGCTCTGCAAGAAGAACACCATACTCTTTACCTACTGATTTTAAAGTCTTAGTATCGTGATATTCGATACCTTTTGTAAGCTTAGCTACTTTATCTGCGATAGTCATAACATCGTCGTTAACTGAAACTAAGTCTGTACCAAATTGTTTACGAACTTGATTGAACAAATCAGCTGCAAATAATGACAAATCTTTACGAGTCTCGTAATCGAGATTGTTTACGTCAACTTCAGTGTTTTGGTCTTTTTTAGTAGAGTTAAATGGTAAGTCAAAACGGTAAATCTCACCATCTTTAGTTAGAGTTACAGTACCTGCCTTCTGCAACTCCTTGATACCCTGCTCTTTTAGTTTTTGAGAAAGTGCTTCTGGTTTGCCAGTAGTTAAGTACTCTTTAAGGAGTGACATATACTCTTGGCTTATAGTGATAGTGTTGACCGCAACATCTGTGTTAGCAAGCTCTTCTTTAGCACGGTCTAGGTTTGACTTAGCATTTGTAACTACAGTTTCTTTGTTTGACTGGTCAGCCTTAGCAGTTGCAAGAGCTGTAGTAGCTTGAGAAAGTTTAGTTTCAGCGCTAGATACCCCTGTTTGAGCATCTTTGATAGCTTGGTCTTTATTGGCTTGAGCTTTTTTACCATTATCAAGATTAGTCTGAGCAGTCTCTACGGCTTGAGTGTCATCTTTGACTTGGTTAGTAAGCGTAGCTACCTCTTTTTCAAGGGGAGCAATATCAGTAGTAGATGAAAGAGCATCTACTTTCTTCTGAGCGTCAGCTACCTTATTAGCCGTAGCAGTGGCAGTTTTCTCAGCATTTGATACTACCTTAGTTTGGTCAGCAACCTTTTCAGCAGTGGCAGATACAGACTTATCAGCGTCAGCTACAGTCTTTTCAGCCGTAGCAAGCTCGTTAGCCTTCTTGTCAGCATCAGCCTTAGCCTCAGAAACCTTTTGAGGTGTAACAGATTTAGCTTCTTCAACTTTCTTAGTAGTATCAGCGATAGTCTTTTCAACGTTAGCAATGTTTGCTTCAGTAGATGCAACCACTTCTTTTTGCTTAGCTACATCCTGACTAGCCTTATCCGATTCAGCTTTAGCCTTATCTACGTCCGCTTGAGTAGGAACTTTAGGTTTAACCTCTTCTTTAGCAACTACCCTAGTTGCTGGCTCATTAACTGCTACCTCAGTCTCACTAGCAGATACCCCAGTAGATACCCCGAAAGCTGTGAGTGCTAAAGTAGAAACAACTGCACCTGTACGCAATTTCTTGATGGTTCCGTGACCTCGTGTGTTTGATTCCATCGTATAAACTCCTTTATGTCTTAAAAGACTGTTTTATAAATAATATTATACCATACTTTACAGTCTTTTAAATATTATTTTCTCAACTATTTCAGTCTTTTGATAATGATTTGTTTAATGAGATAAACTTGTATGATAGTTATGAGGTACTATCATGACGGAAAAAATAAATTTAAGAGAATTTGTTGCAAAACAAATCAGACTTCTAAGACTGAAAAGCGGGATGACACAAGAATATCTAGCAGAAAAAGCTGATTTGGGTTTTAACTACATATATAGGTTAGAAAATAAACAATTAAACGTTAAGCTTGAAACCATTGAAAAAATTATACAAGCACTTGAAGTTGATATGAATACTTTTTTTAATATTGAAAATCAAAATCAAAGCGGAGAGTTTTCACAACTCATTGAAGATATTAGAAATCTACCGACAGAAAAAAGAGAACCTACTATAAAGGCTCTCCGAGATATATTAAAACAAATAAATTAAGCCAAGTATTTTAGAACTTGGCTTTTTTAAATTTGCTAATTTAATTTTTAGTTTCTCTCTTTATATCATGCTCTGTTTTAGTCTGACTGTGAATAAATTTAGGTATATCTTCACCATTTAATACTTTCTTAGCGTTATTGAATAACCAATCTAGTAAAACAAATTTATCATAAGTTTTTCCAAATTTAATGTTAAATTCATTCATACCAGCTAGTCCGTTAGTTGCTTTTTCAATACAATCCAATAAACCTAACTCTTCTAGATGTTCAACTAACATAAATGAAGCAAGACGATTATCTAACCGAGACAATATTTCAATATTTTCTTCAGACTCAAATATCTTTTCAACAAGAGAAAGATATTCAATAGCTTTCGACAGAGTATCTAATTTGTTAATAATTTCAAATAGATTATCTTGTTCAGAGATATGCTTATAAAAGTAATCAATCCATACAATTAGAGCGTAGTCATTATTTTTAGTTTTCTTATTTGGGAACTCTACATTTTTTAAGCTTGATGCTATGGAGTTTTTTAATGATTCCTCTCGTTTATCATCTGATAATACAGCTTTTGCCATATTTTTTAAATCAAGTTTTTCTAATTTATTAGTGATTATATTAGATACTTCTGTAATATAATCTTCATTTTCCTTCCCTATTTCATCCACAATAGTCTCTGCAAATCTTTCTAATGCAGTAGATTTTTCGTTAATATTATCTTTGTCAAAGGAAGGAAAAATAGCTAAATAATTATTTTTAGAAACTACCTTACCAGACAACAAATTTTCTGCCGTCTTGTCGCTCACGTTAACCTCTTTTACTAGATAATCAGTTTTGGCTTCATAATCTCCACTAATCCTTTGTTCTTTTTTGAACTCTTTAAATTCTTCCATATTGTGCATCAAATTAACTGTAACTGCAACAAGCATGCGTTCTTCTTTTTTTTCTTCCATAGTAAACATCCTTTACACAAAAAGTTTATGTATCATTTTAGCATTAATACATTTTAAACGTCAAGATATTAACGGGTTTTTATAAAAGTTTAGGGTAAAACGTTTTCAAGAAAAATCTTAAAAAAATTTATTTTTTTTTTGAACCAAATAATCTCGATAAATAATAAATTCTATTCCACTGAAAGTGCTATGTAGCAAGCTTTAAACAATGGTTTGAACAAACAAAAAAATCTTAAAAAAACCAAGAAAAATTATTACGTATATTTTAAGTGAATTTAGGTAAAGTCTTGTCAGTTTTTATGGAATAATTAAGATGTGAGGTAGCTATCACACAATACATATCTTCAATAAATTTGAAAAGCCGTGAATTTTTTGATGTATTTAATAAAACGGTTAGAAAAGAGGTAGCCTATGGAAGCTACACAAACAACATTGCAGGGTCGCCTTATTGGCGCATCAGAACTAAAAGACTATGCTTCTGGTCTCAGCACTGGTCAAACTCAATTAACCATCGGTGTACGAACTCCAGACGGCCGATTCAATCAAACAAATATTAAAGCTGATATAGTTAATGTATCTGACTTTACGACTTTATTTGATGAAAAAGTAGAAATTATTCTCGAAAATGTTTCTATCAACGCCTACACCAATGGGAATCGTGCTGCGCTCTCAGTAAAAGCTAAGTCTGCTTTTATTGAACTTGTTTAATTTATTAAGGGAGGTCTTCCTCCCTCTCACTTATTGGAGGTTTAATTTATGTTTATTTTAAATAGTTTACATGAAACGATTGATTTAAATTTATCATCATACCTTGATAGAAGTAAAACACCTATCCTTTTCGATAGTCACCCTATAAATCTTCCCAGAGGGAATTTCTACAGCGGTAGTATCAGATTCTGGGTAACTGAGGATTTTTCCGTAGATATAGCAGACTTTGTAGTTAATCAGGTTTATAAACATATCAAGGAAATACTTGAATTTTCTTATGATATTCATGATTCTTACGTAGATTTTAATTATCGAATGAGGGAGTCTGAAAGCAAGGAGGAAAACTAATGATTATTCTGTATTCTATTTTACTACTATTTATCCTATTGTTAGGGATTGTGGTTCTTGTCATTTGGGGAATATATCAATTTGATAAAATATTCCTCAACCAACTTTTCTTTAACCACTTAAACAATAAATATTCTCTTCCTAGAGAGTGGTCTAAGATAGGTAGTGTCCAACAGAATATTTATTCTCTGTTACCTACGCTAGAACATTTAAAGGTTAAAGAGCAAGTTAAACTTTCTGATAGTGGTGAATATCTAATAATTCAACTCGGTTCCAATATTTCATCAGAACAACAGCGTGAGATTGAGAATATAGTAAAAGGAATTATTGCAAACCACGAAGTTTCTTATACTATTGATTACAGTCAAGTTGAGTTGGTAAACGGAGGGTGGTTTATTTTCTTAAAATTAGAAACCATTGAGGACGCTACTTTTAATCAAAATGCTAGAGCAACAGAACCTAAAACTCAGGAGGAATTTGACCTTGATGAAATCATTGAGCTCTAAAAATCCATTTCTAAAAGCTGGGGGCGGAACGCCAGATATAGATTTCATCCATCTTCTGTTGCTGGGGAGTAGTGGTGTTGGAAAATCTACGGCTGTATTCGCTATTATCAATTATCTATACAATCAAAATCCTGCAAGTGAATTTATTATCTCTGAGATGAAACAGTCTGATTATTTATTTGCGGAACATTTACCCAATGTGTATTTAGGTGACAGAGCTATTTTAGCTATAGATGTAGCTTTTAATGAGATTGAGTTAAGAAAAAAGAATAGAGGAAGAGAAAAAACTCCCTACTATCTTGTAGTAGAAGAATTAACTTCATTATTTGAATTAGCAGGAAAGTCTAAGAAAGAATATCAGGAGAAAATTAGAGTTATTCTTTATACTGGGAGGGCCTTTAATGTCAAATTATTAGCCGTTTCACAAGATCTGCTTGCTTCTGCACTAGGGGAGGGATCTGCTCGGAATCAATTTTCTTTAGTCATTGCATTGGGTTCACTGAGGTCATCAGTAACGAAGGGACTTTTTGAACTAAAGGAAGGACAAGAGCTACAAAAAAATTTACCCAAAAGATTTGGCTACCTTCAGCGTTTTGATGATGGTTCTAATGTTATTAAAATTAAGGTTAAACAAGTACCTGATATAAATTTACTGAAGGGACGAGTTCTTGATATATTAGGAAAGTCTGCTAATATTGCTGAGGCTGTTGACCCTGATTCACTTTAGAGAATCAGGGTCTTACAGCCTCGCCAGCTTTAGCTGGCTGTTATACGGGGGACATGTAAAGACCCCCGTTCCATTTTACCTTGTTCTAAAGCTATGTAAATTCCACTTTAGGGTAAAATGCTCAATTCCCTTAAAATGCTGTTATATCAACGTTATTCTATAACTTTTTATTTAGGGTGATTACTTCCTGAAACTATGAGAGAATAAAAACATAGAAATTTCGCTACATTACAATAAATAGTTAACTAAAACAATCTTTTCCGCCCAGTTAACTTTCACTCTTTAGGCGGATAGAAAGAAAATAAAATGATTTGTAAAAATGAAATTGAAAAGTATCTTCAAAAAGATAACGACCATAACCCAGTCATTATGACCAGTGTCGATGAAGCTACATTTGTCATCCAACCGACAGAAGATACTGTAGGAGAATATCCTGATAATTGGCATCAAATTGCTTTATCGCTGTCTGAAACAGTAGCAGAAAAGCTATCCCTCCCAGTTCTCTTTGGAGATTATATTCCACTGAAAACCTCACCAGCAGGCTATACTGACGGCTTTACCTTTCAGAATCTCCCCTATTACTTTGCGATTGCTTGGCATCAAACTAATTTTACTATGGGAATTATCCTGAAATTTTCTGCATCGGCTTTGTCTCACTATAAAGCCTCCTATCAAGACTATTATAGTGAAGCAATTGACGTTCACAATATAGCACAACTGCTGTACGCTGACTATTATGATTTGCGCCTTTCTCGTATTGACCTTGCTGTTGATTACTTTAATTATCCAATGGCTGTCAATGACCTTTACCAAGGGTTAAAAATCAAAAAATATATTATCACCAATCATAAAGGACGTAAAAATGTTTCTAAGATTAGCGCTCAAGAAGTGAATGGTCAAGCTCAAACTATGTATATTGGTAGCAGGAAAAAGAATGTAAGTGCTCTTTTGCGTATCTATAACAAGTATCAGGAACAATTAGACAATCAAGGTCGCTATATGCACTTAACTAAGTATTGCAATTCTTGGATACGCATGGAGGCTTCCTACAAAGGTACTTATAGCAATCAAATTCTAACCTTGTTGCTTGCTATTGATAGTTCTCAAGATTTGAGCAAGCTCATTGTCAACAAAATGATTGATAAATATTGTTTCCATGATGCAGAGACTGGTCAACTGTTGCCATTCACTAGTGATTTACTTAAAGGTTTTGGTATCTTCCCAGAGCTTGAATCCTTAAACTCTCGAAATAATGATTTATTAGCAACCATTTCTTATTTGTTAAAAGGTAGCGGATTTTATCCACTTCTAAAGAAAATTGAGGAAATTTGGGGTACGCAAGCCCGTAATCACTTCATCATCAGGTTAGTTCAAGAATACGAATTCAACTATATCCCAAATCCAGATGTTGGGATATGGTTAAACAAATTCGGTGGTGAACTGTCAAAACTAAATTTTAAAGATTTTCTGGAAGATGCCTTTCAAATCTTTTACCAAAAAAACAACATCACTCCTAAAGATTCCGCCAAGAAGCCTAAAAGTGATGTTGCGGATTAGCAAGAGATAAGTAGTAGCTTATCCCTACTGCTATTATCTCATATTTCAATTATATTTACCAAAGAAAGAGAGAATAGTATGTCTAGCAATAATTTTGACTTAAAGCAAATCGAACTAATGCTTCTTACCGTGATTGACCTACTAAAACATTTAAATAGTGAAAAAAATAGAACTGGCATTATTTATACTCAAAAAGAGTTATTAGATTTACTGAGTATATCTCCAAATACATTGAGGTCATGGGAAAATAGAGGTCTTAAACGTTTAGAACCACCTATTGAGGGTACTAGAACCGTTTACTATCATATTGATACTGTTTTAGAGTTTTTAAGCCACAACTAAAATGAAATGTGCTAGAATAGAAGTATCAAAAAAGAAAGAAAGAGAGATACTATCTATTTTAGCTTTTTTCAATTCTTCGATTGATTGAGGAGAGCAACTATGAATATAGAAAAAATCATCCATAAAGGCAAAACCGTCCTCAAGAAAGTAAAGGACAATGGCGAGATTAGTTATTCAGTAAAGAGCGTCTATCTAGGCTTAGATATAAAGACTGGAAAACCTGTAAAAACAACTGTAACAGCTAAAACCCTACGATCCTTAGATCGTAAAATTATTCAAGCTAAAATTGATTGGGAAGAAAATGGTTCAACAAGGAAAGAAACTTTTAGCATTGCTACCTTGTCAGATTTAGCTGAATTGTGGTTCTCCAACTACGAGACTTGGGTTAGTTCAGATAACACTCTCAATCGAGTGAGAAATTATCTTGATACCTATATATTACCCAAATTCGGACACTATCAACCAGATAAAATCACTTCTTCCGATATACAAAATTGGATTAACAATCTTGCCCAAAAATCTAAAGAATCTGTCGATGCCGGTAATAAACGAGCTAAAAAAGGAAGCGCAAAAGATTTCGGAGCAATCGCCCATAAATTAAGAGAAATTTTTGATTTTGGAATAACACATTTTGAACTCAAATATAATCCTGTTCAATCTATCAAGATTCCTCCAAAACCAAAAAGCAATCAAAAACGCATTATGGTTCTTCATGATGAAGATTTAACTAGCTGGCTAAATTTCGTTGATACTTTACCTAATACTAGGGCTAATCGCCGATTTAAAGTTATCTGCGACAGTCTACTTGCTTCAGGAATGAGAATCAATGAGCTATTGGCTTTGACTATATATGACCTTAATTTTGAAAGTTCTGAAATATTAGTCACTAAAACTCTTGTATGGAAAAATGCAAACCCTAAGTTAGGATTAAAAGGAAAAGTTGTTTGTAAAAATACTCCTAAATCTGATTCGGGCAATAGAAAAATAGCTGTTCCATACCAAATTATTGAGCAACTTCAAAACTTCCATGATGAAATGAATCTTTATTTCAAGAAGAACGGTCTTTCAAAAAGCAAGTTGATTTTCCCAACTATTTACGGAAACTATATGTGTGATAGAAATGAACGTGCAACCCTTAAAAAGCGATTAGTGGCTCTTGGTTTACCTGACTATGGTTTCCATCTTTTCCGCCATACACACGCTTCTATGATGTTAAATGCTGGTATGAACTGGAAAGAGCTACAACATAGAATGGGACATAAGTCTATCAAAACTACTATGGACATATATGCCGAGCTTGCCCCTAAAAATCAAACGCAAGCGGTAGATATTTATCTAAATAAAATTGCGGAGCTAACCTCATAAAACTCATGGCAACCTTTTTGGCAACCTCTGACATCTTTATCCAAATCAATAGCTTATAAATATTGATTTAATAGGGTTTATCACAACTAAAATAGATTTTAAGTATTCCTTACAGAAGTTAAATAATACAACATACAGAAAGCCTATGAAATCAACATTTCTAAGGCTTTTTCTTTTAAGTTTAGAAAAATAACTGAATTTTAACTGATTATAATAATCAAGAGATTATTTTAGACAAATCTATCATAGCTTGTTCAATCTTATGTTTTCCCTTTTGCATAACATGAAGATAGATTTTTTCTATTTCTCTACTATCTTCTGAATGTCCCACAAACTCTCGAATAACGTTTAAGCTTACATTCTTATCAGCCATGACTGAAACAAAACTATGTCGGAACATATGGGGAACTATGTGAACAGGCCTACCAAAATCAACTAGGTCATCAATATCCTTATAGGATTTTCCACTTTTCTTATTATACTTAGCGGACTGACTAGTTCCACCTCTTAAGAACATTGAAATTTCTGTATGATACAATGGACTGCCCTGCTGGTTCTTCCCTTTTATGTATACCCTAGTAAAAATATATCCCATATCATGATAAGTCGGATTAAATCTCGCCTGAAACTTATTTCTTTCAATATATTTAAGTAAAATTTGTTCTACTTTTGGTGACATCGGAATAGTTCTAACGCTTTCTTTAGTTTTTAGAATTGCTCTATATCGTTCCTTCTCATCACGCAAGCCTTCTTCTGCCATTTCTTTGTCAGTCTTATTATGGCTTGCCCTCTGCCAATGAACCTTAATGAGTTTATTCTTGAAATCTAGAACATCTTCATTCAAACCTAATGCTTCACTCGGTCTCATACCTGTCAAGTAGATAATTCTGAGTACATCAGCAACTAGTTCATTATTATGTCGCTTAGTCCAATTTTCAATAATTTTAAATACTTGATTAGCCTCTTCAACTTCAAGATATTTTTCAGCTATATCTTCCCTAAGTTTCGCCTGCTCTTCTGCACTTGTTAGTGTCTTACGCTTAACCCTCTTATTCAAAATAGGGTGTTGCGACGCTGTCAATTCTCCTTGTTCTACCGCCCAATCAAATATCATTTTAAGATAGATATGAATGTTCTTTGAAGTTCCCTCACTTGCATTATTTATAATATCTTGCATTTTTTCCTGTTCCATACAGAACTGTTTAAGGCTCATATTTTCGTTGAAATATGGGGAAATATGCTGGTTATAAACACTAACTCTAGTCTTTAGAGTATTCTTGGCAGGCTTAACACGATTGACCCACCACTTAAAAGCTAAACCGTATAATTCACTGTTTTCATCATACGGTCTAGCTATCTCTTTGAGGCATAAAGTTTTACTAGGCTCTAATTTCTTTGGTTTTTCTCCAGTCAAATCTAATACGGTTTCATCAATCATTTCATTTAATATCTTTGAAACTTTTGTAATCAGCTGACTATTCTTTATATCAGAAATAAGTAACTTCTCATGTCCCTTACTGTCTTTTCCTGTTGGTATTGCCTTAGTCGTATACCACCCTTTATTTTCTCCCCTTGTAAGGTACTTATAACGACTTTTTGTTATCAAAGGATGAGTATATCTCATTGCAAACTTAACAAGCACGTTGCCCTTTTTAGAAGGGTCTGGTTTCCATTGATAAACAGTTAGAACTCGAGTAGTCTTACCTACCTTCATTTTTACCCCCTTATACTAAGCTATAACTGCCTCATTTTCATGGAAAATCTTATAATCAAACCAATCTTTAAATACCTCCGCATGAATAAAGACATTCCCATGAGTTCCACAAATTCCAAAAGAATATGGACTATTTCTCATTTGACGAATGTAGTGATCCAATGTAGGTAATTTCATACCCTTCCAAAGTTCATCTAAAAATTCTTTCTTCCGATACCAATTTTTAGTTAAATCATAGTCTGACTTTGTCTTAAGCTCTATCATTGGAATACTTTCCTTTCTTATGCTATAATCTAGTTAGTTAATTTTTAGAGGCGACTTATTTTCAAGTCGTCTTTTTTTGTCCCCAAAATTGGGAACTATTCTGTTCTCTTATATATTGTTCTATATCCTTTTCATCATTATCAGTTAGCCTTGAAAGTCCCTCTTTGAGCAAGCTTTGAATATAATCTTCCGCCTTTTGAACATCATAGGCCTGATACTTTGCAATATAGACTTTTGCTAATGTTTTCGCAACTTGTTTCTCTGTCCAAGCCTCCGACTGCCGTAGTGTCGTTTTAGCCCTTGTAATACTAAGAACTGTCTGGTTTTCAGTTCCTAGATAATCTATCCACCACTTGACTTTTTTTCTTCTCCAATGATTGCTATCTGTCGCATTTGGACGAACAAAGCGATAATGACCATTGATAGCTTCAAAATAGATTGACGATAAGGGACGTTTTAAAAATAACTGCTCTGCAATTATATTAGCCTTTTCCTGCCAACATCTAAGCTCTGCGCGAATCCAAGACGAAACTTCTACAAGCTCTTGCTTACCAAGTTGCTCCATGCGTTTATTATATATGCACCACTGCTGATTACCTCGTGAACCTATTGCAACTGTTTCTCCTACACGCTCACCAGAATCTAGAACTGATTTCTCATGATATTCAAAGTGTTTTGCTTTCGAGATACATAATCCTTTCTTGCAATAGTCATATATTCGTTGAACATCTAAGCTACCATCAAATATGTCGTGGGCAATATCTAGTCTAGTAAAGTTGGCATTATGATGATATAAACGATTTATCAAAGCAATCCAATTATTTTCGTTACTGTTTAAAAACTCTTCATATTGACGACAACCTTGCCCTTTTAATTCGATAAATACACCCATAGAAAGCCTATCAGCATTAAAATACACCTTAATTTCTGAACAAGAATAATGTTGCTTATACTTATTTATGCCCCAATCATTCAAGGAAAAGTTTTCAAGAGGAATCAGAAGGATGTCTGTCAGAACTCTTTCTGGCGGAACATCCTTAACAGTAACAGCAAAATAATCTATTCTAACAGTATTCATAGGATTATTCTCCTAGAATTTTAATATCCTCACACACAATTTTTACACCCGCCCAATTACTTCTAGCCATGTTCCAAGCTAGTCGAACCTTAGGCCGAATCAATTCAACAGAAACATTCAACAAAGAATCATTTTGAGCAAGTTTTGCAATCTTATCCAGATTTCCGATAATTTCTAGGTTAATCGCTTTTAAGTCATCAGTAGAAATTCCCATTTCAGTTAGAACTTTCACTTTGTCAGCGTCAAGCACAGTAGAAGTAATTTTACTTACTTCATCTGTCTTCACGTTTTCACCGTTGATTTCTTTGTATTTGTTGCTCACCCTAACTGACAAAATCACTACTTTCTTAGGAATATCAAACTGTGACATTTCAAGGTCAAGCAATCCAATTTTAATGTTTGTATCTGTCATATTGTAAACCATATTTTTTCTCCTTAATTCCGTATCCTACATGAAAACACCTCTCATCCTTACTCTCCCAAGAGTTTGCGACCTCTTGGTACAACTAGCAAGCCGTAACCCCTTACGTACCAAGGGTTTAGAGTACATTTCATGTATGTGTGCACCCCCTATTAGTACTGGGGCTGTTTTTTCTGACCTCCTGCAAAAGCAGTCGGTTGGCTCTTTCTCCTAGCAAAAAGAAGAACGCTCCGCTCGATTCTGCCCCTCCTGGGCAATCGTCCCTATTTTGCTAGTTCGAAAGACCGTCGTCTGAGTTTGGCAATATACTCAATGGTTCATTGTTTATCCTCATTAATACCTCTATTTTTCCGCATACTTCACAGATATGTTTTAAAATCATATTATTAAATATCCTTTTATTCCAGCTCATCAACAATAAACATATGAGCCATATTCATTGCTTTTAGCAACGCCTTATATGGATTGGTATCAGATTCATAATCCTTCATTACATTTCCATCTCCTAGCTTCACAAGTATTTCTATCTCATACATCCTCATCTTCATCCTTCATATAATCTTTAGCAGCACATTCCCAAACTGGGAGTATTGTCTCAAATACATCTCTGTCAAAAATTGGGGCTTGAAATTCCTTGGGAGGCTCTCTCTCTGTAGAGTAAAGCCCAACTCCTTTATCCTTCTTGACATTGGGCACATCTGTTGTGCCGAACATCATCTGACTAGATTCGCGAGTAGGCATTCCAAGGAATATAGCATGGGCCAATTGCTCTCGAATGTTGGTCGAAAGGCTATCGGAACGGGGTTGTTGCATAACAATGCAGACCCCCATAGATAAAGACCTTGCTTTTTGAGCAACGATGGCAACCATATTTTCAAAATCCTTTTTAGCCTTACCGTCCATTGATGCAACCAAAGAACTATATTCTTCTATTATCAGCAGTAAAGGAGGAAAGCCTAAATCTATACCAACACTATCAAACAAGTCACTTTGATTATAGATTAGCATACGTCTATCTAGCTCCTTGATATAGTGACGCAGAATTCTAAAGGCATCCTCATTACTCGTTCCATAATGGGCTATCGGCATCTTAGAACGCTGGCATAATTTATAAATATCTGACATTTTTGGGTCAATCACATATATTTTTGCATGTTTCCCATTTACGGTCTGAGAAATAAATCTCGACACTATAAAATATGTGCTGTAACTCTTACCCGAACCACTGGAACCTGAGATTAATAAATTATAATTTTTTCTTACATCTATTACGAATTCATCATAAATTTTTATTTTCAGACTATTATCCTCAAGAGGGAGGGAACTAATATGATGGCGTTCGGGCGGTCTATACACAAAGACATATTCAACATAAGTAGCATAAATTTCTTTAGACGATAGGCTTATTCCTAGAGCACTACTTAGGAGAACGTCTAAATTGTCCATCTCTTTCGTGAATTCATCACCAGATTTCAATGCTAGGACTACAATTGAAACATCATTCAATTGGTAATTAAATTTAGCTGAACGAAGAATAGCGCCATCTTTTGTTGCTGTAAAAAGAAAGGAATTTCTACGAATCATAAATAGAAGGTTTTCTCTAATGATTAATAGCGGTTCAACACGCTGAGTCCATTCTTTAATTTTATTTCCGATATGATAAGTCGTAATTAAACCAATAAATAATATTACTAACTGAATAAACAACAATTTGAAAAACATAGTACTAGAAAGGAGGGATATTATACTCAAAAATACTATAGTAAACCATTTGATGTTCCTTAATGTCGAACTAGTAATAATATAATTTTCTGACAAAGAGGCTGTTTGTTTAATTTTTAACATATTATACCTATCTAAATTTTTCTATAAAATCCTTGATGGTAATATATAAATTTCTTAGCTTGATTTTTAAGAAATAAAAGGCAAATGTAAATAAAAATGGGGTGGCTATAATAGTACACATTAAAGAAATCCCTTCGCCAATAGGATGGAAGATAAAAACCGAAAGCCCCATTAGAATTATAAAAACGCAAAAAGATAATCTCATTCGTCTGATATCATTCATTCGTCTCACCTTTTTTGATTTCCAAAACCTCTAATAATTTAGCAAACATCATTGGAAGTTGCAATAAAATTAATGTAACCCCCAAGCATAAAGCTATTTTGACTGATTGATAAGGGGAGAATGAACGGAAATCTAGATGCGCAGAAAAGCCTCCTAGCGTTGACACTATGAAATATAGGCTTATAAAAGCATTTTGACAAAAATTTTTAAACATATTTTTTGTTCTCCTTGTTTATAAGTATAATAACGGAGGAGAGAAAACCTCTCCTACCAAAGTTAATAATATTCGACAATAGTAGTATAGAATGATTCACCACTATAGCTGTAGTTAGCCTCATTCATCAATACCATTCTAGATTTATCAGATACACGATGCTTTTGACGATTTAATACAATAATATTCTCAGCAAATTTTTTCAAAGTTGGTTCATTAATTTTATCAAATGGTAATTTTCTCATAAGTAACTCCCTAGATTCATCGTCTAAAAGAAAGCATGGTGACTCGTCTGGATTAAACCTCTGTACACGTTTCACCCCATGAGAATTAGGAAAGACCATTCCCTCAATATCAACCAGTTCTTTAAATGTTTTCATATTTTCTTTCTCCTTAAATTAAAATTTTAAAATTAAATATAGCTTATTTTTGAAATTATATCTTGCATGGAGAAGCTCGACTGTTACTCATATTCATAACCTCATTTTTAAAATTATATTTTTACATGTATCTAATATATTTCTAACATGTATCATGTTTATATAGTATCACGCAGGCGAAAAAAAATCAATACTTAAACATTACATGTTTATTACATATAGGTTACATATCGGATACATTAGAAATATCTGTTTTGCTACAAAAAAAAGACGCGAAGTGCGTCAATTAATTATTATTTTCAAAATCTATAATCTCAGATTCTAGACTTTCAAAAAGTTCCTTTATCGCTAAATTAATCACCCAAGTCTTATTCTCTCTTTCAAGCATATTTTTTTCTTTAAAAAATTTAGCTAGTCTTGGTAAATTAATTTCATTCTGTTTATTCAAATAAAAATTTGTTAATTTCGCCATAACATTCCTCCTACATAATATATATCATAAAAACACATACTTTTCAAGTAATTCTTATCTAAAAACTCCTCTACACACTTTGTACATCTGATATAAATAAAATAATACCTTTAATGAACTATCATAACGAGTAATTTTGTTTAATGCCTCTACAACCAATGTACACCATAAATTGAAACTGTAACACCCTCGTCTAATTAAGAAAATATCTAACCTATGATAAGGCAATACTAATAAATTCTACATTCTGATTTCCAAGAATATTATTTTATCACAACTGATTCCTAACTGATTAAATTTCATTAAATTCATATTTCTCTAATCACCATTTATTTTATTCCAGGTAGAAAGACTATCAAATCAAGGTTTTCAAATATCATTACATACCTTTAAAACAACATCTTCTTTACAGAGGTTAAATAGTGGGTCATTACGTTTCAGTAGAAACGAAAAAACCTTGATTTAAGACGATTCTTGAAATTTCAAATTTCAATGTATTGCAATAAAAATCAACCGAATGACTACATTTTTTGTGAAATAAATTAGATGTTCGGATATATAGAAAACGCTCTAGTCATATTGTCTAGAGCGTTTTTATGTTGTTTAAGAAAATTAGATGTTGGTTTTAGATAACTACACATTTCAGATTTTTTAGAACAAGATTTAATTGTTGATAACTAGAAAGGATTATTATGTTTACAAAAAATAAATTTCAATACTGTATTTACGATCATGAGAGACTAGAACTTCATGAGCTACAAAAGGAATATCAAAAGGATAAAGCTGGGACAAAACTTAAGTATGAAAACCAATTATTTTGTCCTGGTTGTCACAAAGTGGATTTAGTGATAAACGAGAAAAAAGGGAAAATCTATTTGTCGAGCCATCCTAAATCACCTCATGCTGACGGATGTGAATATGCTTCGAAAATAGAACTGAAAGAATACTATGAGAAAATTGATGCAGACTTAGCTGAGCAACTTTTAAATCGTATTTTGGAAGAAAAGGTCACTAGAGAACAGCTGTTAGGAAACGCCAACGCTCCACAAGATAAGAACGAAATTTCTGATGTAAAATTTGTTTTAGAAAATAAGGATGGGATCAGAAAATATTTACCTCGCAGATCCCTCCTCCTAAATGAATTAGAAGAATCTGCCCACCTGACTATGTACTATGGAGAATGTAAGGTGTTTATAGGAAAGACTGATAAGAAGTACTACTTACGAATGTTTCAAAACAATGATCATGCGAAGTATATCTGTAATTTAGTAATTCCTGAAAGAGTTTGTAGATATTTGAAGGATGAATTAAGATTTATCCCACAATCAGAAGAATTAAGTTTTAAACATTCAAGAGCCAATGCAGTTCCTATAAAGTTAGCCTTTGTTTCAACTATGAAGAAAAAACAAGAATATTTTAATGGATACTTGAGTTTTTCAAAATTACTCAAGGTGAAGCGTATTTAGGTTTTTTGCCATATTAAAATTTAAAGTTTATGAGATACCAAAATTTTATGTTACTTTCCATTTTTTTGCTTTTTAAAAAAATATCCGTTACAATGTAGATATAAACCGATGAGAAAGAGAGAAGAAAGTATGGTATATGTTCATAGATTTTTAGGACAATGGCTTGATGCAAACATGACAACCAATAAGGCTGAAACTTTGCAAAAGGGGTTGGCTTTAGGAAGCGGAATTGACGAGTATCTCAAACAGATAGAAGTCCGAAAAAGGTTTACGTTGGCAGTTGAACAAGAGAAGTATTTCTACACGGTTCCTAAAGAGGTATCTATCGGAGATACCAGAGCAGATCGATATTATCGTCTGGAAATGAAAGACTACGAGAGTGTGGCCTCTAATACTGTCTTTTACGGTAACGGAACATCTATTTTGGTCAAAGCCTTATTTGAGGGTAAAGGAGAGATAGTATGTATCTATGAGTATGAAACATTGGAAATGCTTATAGAAGATTTAAGAGAGGAAGTAGCTATCACATTTAGTTGTATTTATAAACCTTGCTATTTACTAGCAAGTAACTTTGAAGAGTTCAAACCTATACTTGATCTAGGGAAACTTTATTGTCACTATGTTCAAGAGCCTAGCTATCGCAAACCTATCGCAGAAGTAGAAATTTAAAACTCTCATAATTAATTAGATTAGATTAGATATTTTTCTCAAGTTTTAAAGAGTAGTATTGCCATGGGACTTTATATTTTTTTACGTAAAACATGAAAGTTTATTTCACTTTTGATATAATAGTAGAGAATATTGTCAGTGTCTTTAAAAAATGTTAGAATTTATGATTTCATCTAAATTTGATAAATTAATTTATAGATGCTCTAACAATGATTAAAATATAACTTAAATTTTTCGTTGTAATTAAATGAATAAAAGGAATTGAAATGAGATTAAAAATTAATAATGTTGCTGAGTTAGAAAATATAGCTTTAAAAATAGATGGACTAACAATTATAGCTGGTGAGAATAATACTGGAAAAAGTACAATAAATAAGTGTCTCTATGCGGCATTTAATTCATTAAACAGTTTGTCTGAACATGTCTTCACGGATAAAATCAACTCATTTTTAACTGATTTGAAGGAAGAACTTATTTCTAATGCAGATGGAGATGATTATAGAGAGAGATATTTTATATCAAAAATAATTGATAATGGGTCTTTTGTCGAGGAAATAAAACGTCTTTCTTTAGCAGCTGAAATCAATGATATAAATAATTTTATTAGAACTTATTTAAGTAAAGAAATTATAAAAAGAAAATTAACTATACCAATAGATAATTTAAATAAAGAGGTTTTTAATATTGAACCCTATCTTAGAATAAATAATGATGAAATAAAGAAAAAAATAGCTACGAAAATGTTTCAATCAGAATTTAATGGAACAATTAATAATATTCATGATGATACTAGCATTGCTGAAATTATACTAGAGATAAAAGATTATACTACAAGCTATAAAATTCAATTAAACCATGTTACTGAGATTACGAATAATCTATCACTAGAATTACAAGCTGTTTATGTCGACAATTTGTATCCTCTTGATAATGTCATGAATGTTTCACATAAAAGGTTATTTGAAAAAGGGCATCGTACTGCTTTAATTGATAGTTTTTTTAATTTTTATGACAATAATATTACTTCAGAAATTTTGAAAGAAAATCGATTAAAAAAAATTTTTTCAATCATTAACGATATAGCAAAAGGATATATCATATTTGATGGTATATCCGGAATCAGATATAGAGAATCAGAAACAGATGGAGCGGAAAAAGCCTTATCATTCTCAAACATTTCTGATGGTTTAAAAACGTTTATATTATTGAAAGAATTAATTTTAAATAAAACATTAAAAGATAATGGAACTATTATTTTTGATGAGCCGGAAATCCATCTTCATCCAGAATGGCAAATTAAATTAGCAGAATTAATTGTATTAATACAGAAAGAATATGGTATGCATATCGTATTAACTACTCATAGCCCATATTTTTTATATGCTTTAGAAGTGTTTAGTACAAAATATGGAATTTCAGAAAAGACAAATTATTATTATACCCAAAGAAAACAAGGAAAGATTACTGTAGAAAATATAGGGAAGAATTTGGAAATTATTTATAGTGTATTAAATAAGCCATTCCAGACTATAGAGGACTTGACAAGTGATTTGTATTAATGATTTTAAGAAAACAACTCTAAAGGAAACATCTTTTGATCGGCAAAATAAAGAATATATGACGCAGTCTACTTTAGAGGTTATAAATTTTGATAATCTTAAAGACGAATTTTTTCAAAAAATAGACAATGTTACTGAAAGAATGTTTTGCTCTAATGATGCATTATTCCTTTATAATGAAAATGAAATCTATATGATTGAATTTAAAAATGGTATAATAGATCAAAAAACTATTTATAATTTGTTTTGGAAAAATTTTGATTCGATATTAATCTATATGCATTATGACATACGAGATATTAAACAAATTAAGAACAACTTAAATTATATCCTTGTTTATAACCAGGAAAAAAATTCGAACATACCAGGAACGGATCAAAGTATTTCTCAATCTAATAGCCGAAATCAGTTTGGAAAAAGTTTAGCTAAAAAAGCTAAAAAAGAATTTATTCAATTTGGATTAGGATATTTTAAAGACTATATTTTTAAAGATGTCTATACATTGAATGAAAGTCAATTTGAAAATCGTTTTTTGAAAATATGGGAATTACAGTAGAATTAAATTAATTTATTTAGAATTTTAAGATTGATATTATTTCTTTTTTATCAACCGTAGTAAAATTACGATTGAATATGGAGGACTTATCGATAAAACTAGTTTTTAATAGACACATAAAATTTACATAGCAAACCCTAATAAAAACTTTCTCCAATTTAATATTTTAAGAGAATATTCGGTTTAAATATCTACTTATATCTAGTATTTATAAATTTAAGACATTAGTATATTGCTAGTGTCTTTTTCCTTTTAGTGCTTAAACATGATATAATAGAAAAAATATATGCTTTAAAAATACGATAGGAGTTCGCATAGATGGCAAAAGGGAAAGCAAAAATTCAATCAGTTGAGCCTATGGTGGCTGATTTAGTCAATGGTTGGTTGAAATCTTATGGTTTAGATTATAAATTAGAACAAGAAACATTAAATTCAGAAATCGATAAGGCTCTATTGGAATATGCTTCAAAGAGTGGTGGAAAAGGTGGGAATCGTCCAGATGCGAAATTATTACTACAAGATAAGCACACAGATTATTGGCCGATTTTAATTGAGTATAAAGGTTATAAAGATAAATTAGAGAAGCTTGATAGCGATGGTCAGGTAGATAATCGAAAGAGTAAGAATGAACCAAATTATTCAAATATCAATTCTTTTGCTGTAAACGGAGCAGTACACTATGCAAATGCATTATTACATTATACAAGCTATACCAATATTATTTCTATAGGAGTTACTGGATATAAAGATGAGCACGGTAAACTTCAAACTCAAATCGGTGTCTACTATGTTTCAAAAGATAACTTTGGTATTGGTCAAAAAGTAGATGATTATACTGACCTCTCTTTTTTGAAATCTGGGAACTTTGATGCCTTTATTGAGAAAGTAAAAGCTTTGGAGTTGACTGCTGAGGAAGCTGAAAAATTAAAAGAGCAACGTGAAAAAGAAATTGATGCAAGTTTGACCAAGCTTAACAATGACATTTATCAAAATGAAAAGGGCTTGGGAGAAAATGATCGTGTATATCTAGTAGCTGCTTCTATTATTGCTACTCTAGGTGTACCAGGTAAAGTAAAACCATTAGATAAGGAAGATTTAAAATCATCAACTGAGGAAGATAATAGAGATGGTGATATTGTTATTCGAAAAGTTAACTCTTTCTTGAAAGAGAAAAAAATTCCAAAAGCCAAAAAAGAACTAATCATTCGCACGCTGAAAAATACACTGACTACAGATAATATTAACAACCCAGTAAATGGTGAAAGTCAATTAAAACGAGTATTCAGCAAGATTGTTGACGATTTGGGGATTTACTACAAGATTGGTTTGAATACTGACTTTACTGGAAAACTTTTCAATGAGATGTATTCATGGTTAGGTTTTACACAAGATAAGTTAAATGATGTTGTTCTAACTCCATCATACGTAGCTACTTTATTAGTAAAATTAGCTCGTGTTGATAAAGACTCTTATGTTTGGGATTTTGCAACTGGTTCTGCTGGACTTCTGGTATCAGCTATGAATGAAATGCTTAATGACGCCAAAGCTAAAATTACTTCTCCTGATGAACTATACAAAAAAGAGGCTGAAATTAAAGCTAATCAACTCTTAGGTTTAGAAATTCTATCATCTGTTTATATGCTTGCTGTTCTAAATATGATTATGATGGGGGATGGTTCATCGAACATCATCAACGAAGACTCTCTAACACAATTTAATGGTAAGTATGGCTATGGCAAGACTGACGAGAGATTTCCAGCGACAGCATTTGTCCTTAATCCTCCATATTCAGCAGATGGCAATGGTATGATTTTTGTTAAACGTGCACTTTCTATGATGGATAAAGGCTATGCATCTATCATCATTCAGGGGTCAGCTGGTAGTGGTAAGGCTTCTGAAATTAACAAGGAAATATTGAAATCTAATCGTTTGTTAGCAAGTATCAAAATGCCTATAGACTTGTTTGTAGGGAAATCTAGCGTTCAGACCTATATCTATGTTTTTCGAGTGGGCGAAGCACACGAAAATGACTATACGGTAAAATTTATTGATTTTACAAATGATGGTTATACCAGAAGCAATCGTAAGAAATCTAGTAATAATCTTAGAGATACAGACCATGCTAAAGAAAAGTATCAAGAAGTGGTAGATTTGGTGAAATATGGTAAAAGTAAGCTACATTATCTAACAGAATCAGAATACTATGAAGGTAATATTGATGTATCAAAAGGTGATGACTGGAATCAAACCGCACCTATTGACTTGAAGCCGACACTGAATGATTTCAAGAAAACCATTAGTAATTATCTAGCTTGGGAAGTTTCCAATCTTTTACAAAATCAATCTACTGAAGATGAAATGCTGGGAAAATAGATGCCTCACTCAATCAAAAATTAGCAAATGTTGAGTGGGGCGAATATAGATTAGATGACTTGTTTGCTATTTCAACCTCTCGTGGATATGATGCAGGAAAGATGAATTTTGTTCAAAAGTCAACAGATACTTATGAATTTATTGGTCGAACACAAACCGATTATGGACTTCAAGGATATGTAAAAAAATTAGATTCAAAACCAAATAAAGCTCACTGCATTTCCATAAGTCAGATAGGAGCTATTCATGCACAGTTAAGACAAAAAGAATGGTATTCTAGTCAGAATATGTTTATACTGGAACCGAACATTAAAAAATTGTTTAATCAATGGTTGATTGTAGCAATCAATAGAGCGTTATCGAAATATAGTGGGTATTCTAGTTATCCTACTTTATCTTCGTTGAAAGAGGAGATTATCCTACTCCCAACATGTAACAATCAGATAGACTTTGAATTTATGGAGTCCTTTATAGCGGAGCTAGAGGCAGAGCGTATAGCGGAGCTAGAGGCAGAGCGTATAGCGGAGCTATCCGCTTACTTCAAAGTAAGCGGATTGGACAATTATAAATTGTCCGCTGAAGAGCTAAAAGCTCTTCAAGATTATGAAAATGTAGAAGTCAAAGAATTTGAATATCAAGAAATTTTTGAGAAGATAGCTCAAGGTAGACGTTTGAAAAAATCTGATCAAATTGATGGCAATATCCCATTTGTAATGTCAGGAGTAACTAACACAGGAATCGTAAACTATGTATCTAATCCAGTAGTAATGTTCCCTAAAAATTCAATAACACTTGATATTTTTGGTAATGCTTTTTATAGACCTTATGATTTTGGAGCTGGTGATGATACAGGTGTTTATTGGAATGAAAACAATATTTTTAATAAAGATTCTATGCTTTTTATTACAACATCCATGAGAACCTCTGTTTTAGGCAAATATGATTATGGGAAGAAACTCAGAAGTTCTCAAAGCAAGCATATAAAAATGGCATTGCCTGTCAAAAATGGAAAACCAGATATTGATTATATGGAAATTTTCACAAAAGCTATTATAAAGTTGGCTATAAAAGATGTCGTTAGATATGCAGATGAAAGAATTGAAGCTACTAAAGAGGTTGTGGCAGGACACAATACAATTTAGGAGTAAATTTAGACGCAATATCGTCTTAGCATTTCGTAAATTTTACGAAATGCTTTTTTTGTGTGATGACAATTATCTAGAATGCAGAATCAGAAATCTAATAAACTTGGAAGATTATAGAGTTATATATGTTATTTTAGAAAGTGGAAAAGAGCTTGTTGTATCCTGACAAAAAGACCCTATGTCCGTTTTTGCCTATCATAGTTTTACATTTCGTATTCGGTGGTTTAAAATAGAATAGAGAACATAAATAAAAAAATATATCAATTTTTGAAAGGAAATAGGAATAATTTGAAATTAAATGTTGAGGGAATATTAGCAAAAGAAGTATCAGAAAATTTTTCTTATTATTTAGAACGTTCAATATATAAGAGAAGTACCTTCCCAGGCAATAATGGTGACTTAAAAAGAATTGAACAAAACGATAGAATTGTTGAACATAGGAAACAAAAAGGGAAAGAAATAGCATCAAGTTTAATTACTGAAGGATTTGTTCAATCGTGTGAAGAAAATCTAAAATGTTCAAAAATGGATTTGTTCTTTGGAGGCAAGGTAAAGTTGGTTAACCTTGTGCATTCACTTTTTTATGATGCGTGTAATATAGCTTTAGTACATGATTTAGACATAATTGAGGAGAAAAATCCACAATTTGAACTTTGTCCATATGAAAGATGTGACAAAAGACTTCAGCAAAGTATGCTTGAATTATTTTCTTTATCCGGAGAATTTTGTGTGAATAGAGAAAACTTTTGTGAGAAAACTTTTCCAATGATGTTTTATTATGATTACGATTCTAATGGTGAATGCCATTTTAGTACATATCATTTTGAGAGTATTAAAATAGAGAAGAAGCGACATAAAAAGTAATTAATGAGAATATCTTTAAGAAGAAATGAATTATTTAGATTTTTATGGGCCTTTGGAAAAGAAGAGCTATTGCGTTCATTTACTGAAAAAATTATCAACTTTTTGGTGACAGTCCCAATGGGATCAGATAAAAAGCCAATCAAATTTCATGAACTTAATAATAGAGTTTCGGACTGGCTTAATGAAGATGTAGCAGCTATTATTGTTCCAAATATTAAAAGTAGGCTTGAGAATAGCACCTTGTTTTCTTACGGGATAGAGGTTAAGTGTTTGCTTAGAATAAGGAATAGTATTCTAAAGGATTACTCAGCAATTAAAGAGGATTCAAAAGTTAGAGTAGATATTATAGAAAAAGGAAGTAATAATAGCGTCGATTATAAAAACAGGATAGTAGCCGAACATCAAGTTCCGTACAGTGATTTATTGTATTTTCTTATAGAAGTAAGAAATAGGGGATATGATACTAAAGTTTATAACTGGAAGTATGATAAAAATGCTATGGAATTTTTGGGAAAAAGCAGAGTTCAAGATATTGATTTGCAGATTATAGATTGTATTATGAAGCAGAGAATGTATTTGGAATTAGTTCCTGAAGATTCAAAAATGAATATTATCTAATGCTATAGAGTAAGAAAGATAAAATTTTTTATTACTTAATAATAAAAAGAGAGGTGAGCCTCTCTTTTTATATAATATTGGCTTTCATTTAAATTGTGCATGATATTAGTTAAAATTATACTTTAGTCAATATAAATTATTTCGTTATGAAGTTCATTAGAACGAACGACTTTTTTTCACGAATATCATAATTTTATTAAAAAGTAATTGAGTTACAATAGTCTTGTCGAATGAATGAGCTCATATTTGACAACGATTTTATAGAAATTTAAAAGAGGTACATTACATGAAAACAAAAAATCGTAAGAATGGCTACTCAGCTAATACTGCAAAACAATATGTCGATCAAAAACAAGCAATTCATTGTTTGAGCACTGAATTTGAGGCGCAAATCAAATTTGAAGATGGGCAACCAACAGGCGAGATTATTGGGCACAAGGCATGGTTTTCTCAGAAAGGGTTACCACCTTTTCAGGTGAAATTTGAATCTGAAGTTGCACTTCCATCGTATCTAGCAATGGTAGACTTTGATGGATTAGAAGCCTGCGAAGTCGGCTACAATGTCTATTTCCGTGCAAATGGTATCAAAGAGGTCAAATAATGACTATTAAAGAACTTGCTCAATATTTGCTCCAAGCCCTGAACATGGGGCTTGGGAGCATCATGCAAGGGGAGACTAGCTACACTAATAGTTTTGACATTAAAATTCTGCAAGATGGTTTTATGTTTATACCAAGACTACCATCTGGTTACATTATCGATGATGATCTTTATCAGAAGATTTTTCTAATCGCTAATGCAGCTCTATTTCCAAGATACACGGTTCTCAAACAGAACTCTGCTTACTTTCTTGCCCTGGAAACGGATGATATACATGTACAACGAGGTTTGTTTTTCCCATGGAAAGAAGGGATTTCTGAAAGGCTTGTAATTTCAGATTTGGTTCAATTCACGATAAAACAAAAAAATAACAACATCCCAATTATGAAAAATCTAACTTTGGATTTTAATAAAGTAACTTCTGTAGCTATCGCAGGAAATAGTGGCTCTGGAAAATCTTATGCTTTGACGTACTTTTTAAGCTTGCTGAAAAATTTCTCGGATTTAATCATTGTCGATCCAAAATTTGATACCCCTTCACGGTGGGCGCGAGAAAATGGCATTTCTGTCATTCATCCAAAGCGTAACCGTTCAAAGTCTGATTTTGTTTCAGAGATAAATGAAAATCTAAGCTCATGTTTGAATCTTATCCAAGAAAGGCAAGAGATTCTCTATGAAAATTCTGAGGAAGAATTTAAGCATTTAACTATTATCATAGACGAAGTTCTAGCGTTATCGGAAGGTGTCAATAAAACGATAAAAGAGTCTTTCTTTTCACTCTTATCACAGGTTGCGCTTCTCGGGCGAGCGACCAGAGTGCATCTTTTATTAGTTAGTCAGCGTTTTGATCATAACACAATTCCAGTCTCTGTCAGAGAGCAATTGAATGTTCTGATTCAGATTGGGAACATCAATAAGAAAACAACACAATTTCTATTCCCAGATTTAGATCCAGAGGGGATTGTCATACCAGTTGGAAAAGGTACCGGATTGATACAAATCATTGATAATGAGCATCCCTATCAAGTTTTACTATTATTATGTCCAACTTATTACACTAAGAAAGGTATTTTATGATTGTCAAAACGAGTTTTTTTCAAAGAACGTTTAATATTACAGTAGTACTACTTACGTATGGTTTGTTTTTCTTTTTATTGAGCCTATGTTTTAGGTTCACGCAAGATTTATTGGGAAATGCTCAAAGCACATACTTATCAGAGTTGGTTGCGACTATAAGTAGTTGGTTAAGTCAAGGTGAGTACTATACAAAAATCATAGCTATTCTAATGTCATTAATCGCAGTACTATTAATCACAATTGAGTTAATTTTACGATTTCTTTATGACACACCTAACAACTACTTTAGGTCTGCTTATCAAACGCTTCGCCTCATTCAGTTTTTGAGACAAGATGAGAATTCTCAACTAGCATTTTCAATTGATCGCTCTTCTACTGTGACAAGATTCAATCCTATTTTAAGGAAATTCAATAGAGCAACATCTAAGTGTGTTGTTGACGTAAGAAAAGATTCTGTAACGATTGTGATTAAGTATCCGAAAACTCAACAGGCTCAGAAACTTCTGAGAGACATGGAAACCTACATCAAAGAAGAAATTTCTAGTCGCAATCCAGAATATTATTTTTCTGCACCAAATAGGAGAGGTAATAAGCTTTGGTTTAAGTCTACAAAAAGATAATAAAATGGCGGTGCTCGGTTCACGTAGTGAAGACCGAAAGTACTGCCTCATCATAAAATCTAATTGGCAGATACACTGGGGCTACTACGACCCCCAGTGTATCAGTAATCAATAATCACATGCATTGCAAACAATTTGAAAATGCTATTTGACGGGAGGTAGTCATGGCTAAAGATAAACGTTCGAATAAGTGGGCATTCCTGATTTATCAAGAAAGCGCGCCGGAAAATTATTTAGACGTCCTTGAAGAAATGCATATTCCATTTGTCTTGAGCCCTTGGCATGATAAGGATGTTAATAAAGAAACTGGAGAATTTAAAAAAGCGCATAAGCACGGAGTCCTATTTTTCGAATCACTTAAAAGCTATACGCAGGTTTCAGAGTTACTAACTGAAAAACTACATACACCTTCTCATGTAGAGGTAGTCATGTCACCAAAGGGGATGTATGATTATTTCATACACGCAGAGAATCCTGACAAAACACTTTACGATATGGATGAGATTGAATCAGGTTGTGGTTTTGAATTGGAACAATTTCTAATCACTAACAATAACGAACAATTTCTTTTAACTGTGATTGATATTATCGAAGAACACTACTGAGTTTAACAATCTTGTTAGATATGCTCGAGTTGAGAATCCTTCGTTATTGAATCTAATTATTGATAAGACGTACTTTTTCGCAAAATATCTAGATTCTCGTAGGCACTCTAGCCATGGAAAGGAGAGTGAAAAATGACGAATAATGAACTCATTAAATTGAATCAAATTGAACAGATTTTGAATTGTTTGCTTGCGTTGATGCAGAAACAAGAAAATACTCAAAAGCATGTAAGTATTCTTACTCAGAAAGAGCTGCTTTCGATACTTAAGATTTCACCAAACACGTTGAAATCTTGGGAGAAGACAGGACTTAAGCGCCTAGAACCACCGATTGAGGGAACTCGAACTGTCTACTATAGAATGGAGGATGTGCTGACCTATTTAACTCCTTAATTCTAAAAATGTGCTAAAATAGTAATATCACATAGAATAATGTGAGGTTGTTATTTTAGCCTTTTATATATCCGAACGTGAAAGGCTATTATGCAGAAAGAAACTATCATTCACAACAATCGAAAAGTCATTAAAACTATCAAGAGTAATGGAACTATTAGCTATACGCAACGTGGTGTATATATTGGTGTAGATGTTAAAACTGGTAAAAAAGTTACATCATCTATAACTGCTAAAACTCTAAAAAGTCTTGATAGGAAAATCATTCAAGCTCGGCTTAAATTTGAAGCGAAGGGCTCAACTTTAAAAGAGACTTTGTTGATTAATAACTTCGAGGAGTTAGCTGAAGCCTGGTTTGTCAGTTTTGTAACTTGGGTCACTTCTCAGAATACTATCAATCGGGTTCGAAGCTATCTTGATACCTATATCATCCCTAAGTTTGGAGAATATAGACCTGAAGAGATAAAATCTGCAGACATTCAGATTTGGGTTAATAAATTAGCCCAACAATCTAAAAAATCTGTTGAATCAGGTGTTAAAAAATCTAAAAAGGGACACGCAAAAGATTTCGGTGCAGTTATCTATAAACTCAGTGATATTTTCGATTATGGGATTACGAATTTCGAACTTTCTCATAATCCAGCTCGGACAGTAAAAATCCCTCCAAAACCAAAGGTGGTAAAGGAGAGAATTATGGTATTACACGGAGAGGATTTGGGTACTTGGCTGAACTATCTTGATACTCTTCCTGATACTCGAGCAAATCGAAGATTTAAGGTCATCTGCGACACGCTGTTAGCTTCTGCGCTTCGAATTAATGAGCTTCTTGCTTTATCGATTTATGATCTCGATTTTGATTCCAATGAAATCATCGTTAACAAGACGCTGATGTGGAAAGTTGGAAATAAGAAACTTGGGATTAAGGGTGAGATTGTTTGTAAGAACAGTGCCAAAACTGATTCTGGCAACAGAAGAGTTGCAGTCCCGAGACATGTCTTAGATGACTTGAAAGCTTTTCATGCTGAGATGAGTGATTACTTTGTGAGTCATGATTTACCAACTGTGGATCTAATTTTCCCGACAATTTACGGGAACTATATGTGTGACAGAAATGAACGTGCAACGCTTAAAAAGCGTTTGACTGAGTTGGGACTACCAAACTATGGTTTCCACCTTTTCCGTCATACACATGCTTCTTTGATGCTGAATGCTGGTGCAAACTGGAAAGAGCTCCAGATAAGAATGGGCCATAAGTCGATCAAAACGACAATGGACACTTATGCTGAATTGGCACCGAAAAAGAAGGCAGAAGCAGTTGAAATCTACCTCAAAGAAATTGCAAAATTGACGGCTTAGCAAAATGACTACATTTATGACTACATTTTCTACAGAACAAACTAAAAACGTTGATATCACGGCGTTTAAAGGGTGCTAAAATAACATTCACAACCTTTACAGAAGTTAAGTAAGTATTCAATACGAATCAATACAGAAGAAAAACGCTGTTCCAAGCGTTTCTTTCTTTTTGTTAATTATCTTATATTTCAATTCAGACTCTACTTATCCTACAATCTTTTTTTGTAAAGCTGATTTGAATCAGGTAATTTTAGCACTCTACTTAACCAATGTCATCATTGTTTACCTGTATTATACATGATGTGCAAAATGGAAATTGGTAACACGGATTCTAATTTCAGTAAAATGAACTCAAGACACAAACACACTCTGTGGCAATATCAAAACAAAAGCTTGAAAAATCGAAAGGGTTGTGTTAGAATGAACTTACAATGTGAGTAAAGTTACAGCATATGTAACTAAAAAAGCCCCACCGTGCCACCGATGGGGTTTTTTGCTACCCTCTAAAAGGGTTAACCATTACTTCTTACGTTTCTTAAGCCATAACTTGAAAAGCTCAGATAACACGTTAATAAGTAACGGAGCTAGAAACACTGTGAGTAAAGTTTCTAACATATGTAACACCTCCCTTCCTTAAATTGAGGGGGCCAAAATATTATATCATCAATATCACGTAATTCCCAAACAAAAACGCCTTCCTAAGGCGCTATTTTTTCTTGAACAAGCGAATGTAATCCTGTTTGCTATGAATAATATCTGATACAAAGACAGCTTTTCTGTCCTCTAAAATATGATAGAAGGCTAGGTAATCGCCTAAAATGATGCATCGAGTTTTGTGGGGTGGGTATATAATAACTCCTACTCTTTCATCAGCATCAAATCCTGCTTCTGGGAAAACTTCAAGACGTTCCAAACCATGAAGAATATTCTTAACTGTGTTTGCTCCTGCCTGTTCTGAAAAGTAGTTAGCTGAGATATAATCTTTAATACCTCTTAGCTGTTCTTGTACCGTTTCGGAGATAATAAGGCTATATGCGTTCTCGTTAAATTCCAAGGTTAGCCCTCACTTCATCAAGGCTGTAAGTTCTTCCATGTTCTAAATCGTCAAAGCTACGGGCAATTTCAGCACGCAACCCTGATAGAAGTTCTTCTCTTTCTTTATCTACTTGGGTTTCAAATGGCAAGGCTTTATTTTCTACAATGTGTTCTAAAAACAAGTTAAAACTGGCTGTCATATCAAGATTTTGCGCTGTGATAATAGCTTTAGCCTTCTCTAACAAGTCTCTGTTAGTCTTAAAGTTTACCTGTGTGTTTTTTTCTAAAACATTCATGGTAGCACCTCCTTTAGACTATTATATCACTTTAAACTATACAGGTCTAGTTACGTATAGCTACTTATAGCTGTATGCTTAAAAGCTATTGTAAAATGTAAAAAAGCACTAAGGGAAAACGCCCCAAAGTGCTTAATATCAAGGCTCTAAAGCCTATCTTATTCAATAAAATATTACAACATCTTGTTGTAGAATTCAACGACAAGTGCTTCGTTGATTTCTGGGTTGATTTCGTCGCGTTCTGGCAAGCGAGTCAATGAACCTTCCAATTTTTCAGCGTCGAATGATACGAATGCTGGACGTCCAAGAGTAGCTTCTACTGCTTCAAGGATTGCTGGAACTTTCAATGATTTTTCACGAACTGAGATCACTTGACCTGGAGTTACGCGGTATGATGGGATGTCAACGCGTTTTCCGTCAACAAGGATGTGACCGTGGTTTACGAATTGACGAGCTTGACGACGAGTAGTCGCAAGACCAAGACGGTAAACAACGTTATCCAAACGACGTTCCAAAAGAAGCATGAAGTTGAAACCTAGGATTCCGCCTTTGATTTTTGTAGCTTGTACGAACAAGTTACGGAATTGTTTTTCACCTACACCGTAAGTGAAACGAAGTTTTTGTTTTTCAGCCAATTGCAAACCGTATTCTGACAATTTAGAACGGTTGTTTGGTCCGTGTTGTCCTGGTACGTAGTTACGACGTGCCAATTCTTTACCTGTACCTGTAAGTGAAAGGCCAAGGCGACGAGCTTGTTTCCAAGATGGTCCTGTATAACGTGACATGTGAATGTCCTCCTGATATAAATAATATTTCGGTGGAAATAGTCACTTAGAAAGCCCTGATTCGTGCAGATGCCCTTCGCCTAAACAGCCAAGGTTACTTGTCATAAGACACCTGTTGACGAGCTTCATGCTTTCCTGCTGATATTTCACACAAAATCCATTTTACCATGAATGGCTAGATTTGTAAAGGGGTTTTAAGCTTTATTTTCACTGCCAGAGAGGTTGAGAAGGAG
>NZ_JAPVZL010000008.1:0-100153 GCF_041432365.1 Streptococcus sp. 20925_1_69 | reverse complement strand
CATGAATTCCTAATGAGTACGGATGTCAAACTCTTTAAACACAATACGCAAGTCCCTTAACACTCTTTGACGTCCTCGGAAGCGTTCATCTCTTAAGACGCGTTCTAACTCTTCTTGTTGCTCTTTAGTTTGTTTACTTCTATAATCTCTTAGTGTTTCATGAAAGAGATAATAGTCATCTAGCCAGAGTCCTCCCTCACTTATACGATGACTTATCTCACCCACTTCTTCATAAAGCTCTTTATCATATCTTCGTTTTTGACTTTCTTGTTTACGGAGATAATCTAGAATTCGATTCCGGAATTTTGTTTTGAAATATTTACGTAAGCGTGGGATATCTTCTACAAGCCCTTCTTCTCTACTGATCAATTCATGTAAGCAAATCATTCCCTCTTGGTCCCAGTCCGATAACTCCCACAAATGAAGGTAATATTCCTTTCTACACTTGTATACAATTCCTTGGACTTCTTCATACATTTTTTTAAGCATAGTCTTCCCCTTTCTAGATACAGTCTAACAGATTCGAAACATCGTTTGTGACATTTTCTCCATTCTGTTCTCTTCACCGTTTCAAATGCACAAAAAAGAGAGGACGGGCCTCTCTCGGGGTTATTTTTCGTCATTCATTTTTGACTTCACTTCATCATAAGATAATGCATGAGATTCCTCTTCTACTGTTTCAGGCATCTTTCCTGTTTCGTAAAGAGATTTAATTTGTGTACTATCCAATGTTTCGTATTTCAATAATGCTTCTGCAATCAACTTGTGAGTTTCACGATTTGACTGAATAATTTCAGCAGCTTTATTTCGTGCTTCATTCAATAATGAACGAACCTCTTCGTCAATTTCATAAGCTGTTTGTTCTGAAATTGATTTTTGAGGACTCTGTGCACCAAACATAGCATGGTTTCCTTCATATTGTACTGGGCCAAGCTTTTCACTCATACCGTATTCTGTAACCATTGTACGCGCCATTTGTGTCGCCTGTTCAAAGTCGTTTGAAGCTCCTGTCGTTTGGACATTAAAGATAATTTCTTCAGCTACACGTCCACCCATTAAGCCAGCCAATTGCTCTTTCATATCTTCTTTAGATAAAAGCATTTGGTCTTCCTTAGGAAGTGCAATCATATAGCCACCTGCACGACCTCTTGGTACAATTGTAACCTTATGGACAACGCGGGCATTCGATAAGACTAGACCAACAATGGTATGTCCTGCCTCATGATAGGCAACCAATTCACGTTCTTTTTGTGAAACTGTCTTATCTTTCTTAGAAGGACCAGCAATAACTCTATCTTCTGCTTCATCAATGTCTGAAGCATCAATTATCGATTTATTACGACGAGCGGCAACCAAGGCTGCTTCATTCAATACATTCTCTAAATCAGCACCAACAAAACCTGGAGTTTGTTGAGCCACTAATTTCAAATCAACATCTTCTGCTAAAGGCTTGTTCTTAGCGTGAACTTTCAAGATTGCTTCACGACCTTTAACATCAGGACGGCCAACCAATACTTTTCTATCAAAACGTCCTGGACGCAAAAGGGCAGGATCAAGTACATCTGAACGGTTTGTCGCAGCGATGACGATAATCCCTTCATTTCCCTCAAAACCATCCATCTCAATCAAAAGTTGGTTCAAGGTTTGTTCACGTTCGTCATTACCTCCGCCGAGACCGACTCCACGTTGACGTCCAACAGCATCAATTTCATCGATAAAGATAATAGCTGGTGCTGCTTTTTTGGCATCTTCAAAAAGAGAACGAACACGACTAGCTCCAACTCCGACAAACATTTCTACAAAGTCAGAACCTGAGATACTAAAGAATGGAACACCTGCTTCTCCGGCGACTGCTTTGGCAAGCAAGGTCTTACCTGTTCCTGGAGGTCCCTCCAAAAGAACACCTGCTGGAATACGGGCTCCAAGTTTTGTGAATCGTTTTGGATCTTTTAAGAACTCAACAACTTCAACTAGTTCTTGTTTTTCTTCCTCAGCTCCAGCAACATCTGAAAATCTTACTTTAATATCTTCTTTATTTGCGGCTTTAGCCTTACTACGTCCAAAACTCATTGGGTTACGGCTATTATTTCCTCCCATATTTCCCATCATAGAGAATAGAAAGAAGAATAGAATACCGAATGGCACAATGGATACAAGAATATTAATCCACATACCACTCGAACTTTCATGCTTAACAGTTACTTCCGCCTTATGGTCAGAAGCAAGTTTTTGCAATTCTGATACTGTAGTATCTGAAGGAAGAATAATACTTGAAAATTTCTCTACTGTTGTAGCAGAAGGAGAAAAGAACTGGATACCTGTTTCTTCTTTACTTGTTTTAGGATTTTTATAAACACCCGAAACTTCGATAACACTACCATTTGGTTGGTAAGTTAATTCTTTTACATTGTCATCGGTAATTTCTTTTACCAATTCTGTATAATTAATTTGCTCACTTTTCCCTGCAACACTACCTGTGCTAAAATACTGGTAACCTGTAACTAGCAGAAAAATAAGTAATAACCATAGAAAAGGATTTTTAATTAAACCATTATTTTGTTTTTTCATTAAAAATTGTTCCTTCTAATTTGAATATACTTCTTCTTTCAATACTCCAACATAAGGAAGGTTACGATAATTTTCTTTGTAATCTAAACCATAACCTACTACAAACTCATTTGGAATAGTAAAGCAGGTATAGTCTGCCTCAATTGCTACAACACGTCCCTCTGGTTTATCCAACAAGGTTGCAATGTTAACAGAAGCTGCTTCTCTTTCAATAAACATATCTCGCAAATTCTTCAAAGTTTGACCTGTATCAATGATATCTTCTACAAATAGAACATGTCTTCCTTTGATATCTTGAGTCACATCTTGCTTGATATTGATGACACCACTACTTGCTGTTCCACCATGGTAGCTAGAAACCATCATGAAGTCCATTTCAATATGTGTGTCGATATGTTTAACCAATTCAGCCATAAAAGGAATAGATCCTTTTAAAATCCCAACTAAGATTGGATTTTTTCCTGCATAGTCCTTAGTTAATTGAGCACCTAATTTTTTAGCAGCTTCTGTAATTTCATCGTGTGAAACGAGGATTTTTTTAATATCGTTTTCTAACATTTTTTTACCTATCTATTTTTTCTATATAAAGTACAGTGTTCATTATATCATTTTTCGTGTTTTTACTCAAATTACTGGTCGCAATTCCCAAAATTGAAACAATTTCACCAAATTGCTCAATAATCAGAGCAGATTTTCGCTTTTCCATAGGGATTTTTAAATCAATAAATAGACGTCTGAGTTTTTTTCTATGCCCATTTAGAATCAAAACATCTCCTGTTTTTCGAGGACGAATGAGTATTGATGTTTCTCGTGAAACAGGTATTTGTTGAATTGATTCACCTTCTAAAGGAAGTCCAAAGGAAAATGTGTATCCTTGATAAGTAGCCTGATTTTGATAGTGTAACACAAGTTCATCTTCCTTTTCATCAGCCTGAGGACTGATTTTACAAATCTGAAACTGTTGATACTCTTTTACTAATTCATAACCATTTTTAATCGGATGACGATACTGGCTTTTAGTTTTTAAAATCTGTCGAACTTCATCAAACTGAGCTTTTGTAAGATTCAAATCTGGAAAACGATTCAGATAAGTTTGAAGTAAAACTCTTTGTGTGGACTCAGAGTAAGACAATAGCTGCTCTACATTTTCTACATCAATATTCTTTGATAATTCAGCTATGGCTAAGTCATAATCCAAAATCTCACGTCCAATATTTAATATTGCATCTCTAAATCGAGGATTTTCTTTTTCTAATTCTGGTAAGTAAGAGTTTCGAATACGATTGCGAAAATAATGATTTTCCTTATTTGATATATCTTCAAAGTGAAAAATTGGCGGAAAGTCTTTTTTCTGAAAACGCAAGAAGGGACGAATAATTTCTATCTCTCCGACTACTTGCTTCTCCTTAATTCCTGATAGATAGCGCAAACGAGTGCCTCGAATCAAACGCATCAAAATCGTTTCCACCTGATCATCAGCATGGTGGGCAGTAACTAAAGCTGTCGCACCTGTCTTTTTCATGACCTCTTGAAAAAAATCATAACGAAAATTTCGTGCACGCGCTTCTGAAAATTCTCCTGAAAAATTGCTGATATAAATAGGAAGCTCTGCTTCAGCAGCCAACTTCCTTAATTCCTTTTCTTCCCAATCTGATTCTACTCTCTGCTTATGATTCACATGAGCTAGAATCAATTCAATTTCTAACTCTTTTTGATACGTAGATAATACCTTAAATAGAAACATAGAATCTAATCCACCAGAAAGAGCTAGCACCACCTTAGCATGTTTTTTGAAATATTCCTTCTTGAGAAAATGATTTAAAAAATCTTGTTCTCTCATTTTAGAACCTCATAAACATCCTTGGCTATCTGAGAAATTGTATCATAATCAGAATTCTTAGTGAAAATAGAAAGAATAAATGGAGAATCTGCGTAGACAACACCTGTATCATGCTTAAATTCGTCCGCATCCCCAATTTTATGAGCTACCTTCACAGAAACACCTTTAGCAATTCGCTGATTATCAAAATCTGTTTTAGTCAAAGACTCTAGCACAAATCCATTTTGATTATAAATAGCTTCCATGGCCTTCCCGGCCATCTTGGAAGAAATCAATTTTTCTTTTGGATCCCAATCATCTCCCATAATGGCAGACATCTTGGATTTGAATGTGGCATCAGATTGGTTTGAAATGTAATAACCCAATATATTATGAGCTACATTATCAGATTCTTTAGATACTTTTGTGATTAAGTCCTTGAGAGAATACTCTTTATTATCCTCTTTTTTAGGAAGACTACCACTTCCCTCTGGTTTATAAGAACCTGGAAAATCATTGACTGCAGATACATATTTTACAGTCGTATCTAACTGATAAAGACCCTCATTTATTTTTTCTTGCGTATAATAAAGATAAGGGAGTTTCAAAACACTAGCTGCATACATCTTTTCATCTTGATTGATACCAGCTTCTTTTCCAGTAGTCAGTTGCTTAACATAAATAGAGAATGAATCCTTCTGATATTTTTCAGATAACATTTCTTGAACTTTACTCATCCGATTATCTTCTTCAGAAGTTGATTCTTTAGCTACCCATCCAACCTGATCAATATGTAGAAATTCTCTTCCTTCTACAAACATGGTCTTGTCGATTGATACTTGCGAATAAGCTGATAAGGATGATTTCACTTCTTTTAAGTCATAAGGACTATTGTACAGTTTAAAATCAGATTCTAACCATACTTTTTTTATTGTTGGAGTTACCTCTGATTGATCATATAAAGATCGTTTGTCCGCAGCTATAAATTGATGATTTGATAGCTTAAATACCGGAATTCCTTGTTTATTTAAGCGCCACTCGGTTATTTGAAAACTTGTTTGGGGAGTCAATTTTCCAGATTCCACTACTAAATCTTCATTCGCATAAACAGGAACCTCTCCATAAACCATGGGAGAACTTAATTTTTCTCTAAAATAAATACCAAAGTCAGATTGTGAAAGGTAATAAATTTCTTTCGAAGTATAGACGACTTCTTTTTCTGTGCTAACGACTTTTGAAATGGTCAAAAAACTTGGTAGCAACAAAATAATTAAAAATTTACGCATTCTTCCTTTCCTTTTCTTCTTGTAAACGCAATAATTGATTTTTATCAGCCAATTCTTCCAGCTTTTCATCTGATAAACTCAAAAATTGCTCTATTACGTCTAATAAATTTTCCATTTTATCACCTTTGAAGCAAGTCAGGAATCGTATAAACTATTTCCCTCGACTTAGAATAATAGTACTTCGCTCGTGTATATTTGGCAGCATAGTCCTCGTCTTTCAACTTAGTAGCAAATGCTGTCTCCTTATCCTTTTCATCACTCAAAGTTTGATACTGAGTTTGCAAGTCTGATAATTGCTGACGTCTTTGGAGTAATTGCTGATAACTCTGCGCTAAATTAAAAGTTGGCAAGATAAATAACAGCATAATCAAAATCAATACCCAACCCATGAAACGATTCCGTTTTTGTCGTTCTTTCATCAGATAGCGACGACGTTGGTGTTCATTTTGAATAAAAGAATTATTCAATTGTACGATATTTTTAGACATTTTCTTCTACCCGTGTTTCACTGATAATTTCATACATGCCTGCTGCATCTTCTTTTTTTGTACTATCTTTCATCTCTAGTACTTTTACAAGTAGCAACTTATTTCCAAAACGAATTTCAACTTGATCATTAACTTTCAAATCCGTTGAACTTTTGGCCAAGATTCCATTCACCTTGATTCTACCTTTATCAGCTACTTCCTTTGCGACTGTACGACGCTTGATAATTCGCGATACTTTTAAATATTTGTCTAATCTCATCCTTATTACCTCAACTTATTATTGTACCATTTTTATCTATTTTATAGAAGAAAAATATCAAATGGAATTTTCTTTCTTAGACTCTTTTATCTCTAATAAACTTTCTCCAAAAATCAGCAGACCTTCTAAAATTTCATAATCTTTCTTATTTTGGACATCAAATACAAGCTCCATTAATCCCTTATTCTCAGTGATATCCGCTTTTAAGTTCGTTGCGGATAAAGCTTTAAAATAATCTTGAGCTAAAAACAGTCGTTGAGTGACTTTTTCAAATTGAACTGTAATTTTATTATCTTTTCTTTCCACACGTTGAACAAAGACCTTGTCCAAATATAACTTGACTAAACCAATTTCTAAAAGATAGGCTACTACATCTGGGTATTCTCCAAAACGGTCTATCAACTCCTCTTGTAACTCTTCATAATTGACACGGTCGTCAATTTGACGAATTTTCTTGTAAATTTCAATCTTATGTCGTTGATCAGAAATATAAGTATCAGGAAGATAGGCATCAATTTGCAAAATCAACTCAGCATTCCCTTTGGTTCTTGTGTTAGCGTTAGCATTACCGTTTCGTTTAGCAATAGCTTCCTCTAATAACTGCGAATACAATTCAAAACCAACAGAATCAATGAAACCAGACTGGGATTTTCCTAGGAGATTCCCTGCTCCACGAATCGAAAGATCTCGCATAGCAATCTTAAATCCAGATCCCAATTCTGTAAATCCTTTAATCGCTTCTAATCTCTTCTCGGAGACTTCACTGATTGATTTTTCTGGACGATACATGAGATAAGCATAAGCAATACGATTACTACGACCGACTCTTCCTCTTAACTGATACAAGGTTGACAAGCCCATATGGTCCGCATTTTCAATAAATAAAGTATTGGCATTTGGAATGTCCACCCCTGTCTCAATAATGGTAGTTGTCACTAAAATATCATACTGACCTTCAATGAAATCCAGTAGAGTATTTTCTAACTGAATCTCACTCATTTGCCCATGAACATACCCAATCGAAGCCTCTGGAATCAACTCCTGTAATTCGGAAACCTTCTGGTCAATCGTGTCAACTTTGTTGTAAAGGTAGTAAACTTGACCTCCACGCTCCATTTCACGCAAGACAGCATCACGAATGACACTATCATTCTTTTCTAAGACATAGGTTTGCACTGGATAACGATTAGTCGGCGGAGTTTCAATAACAGACAAATCCCTGATTCCCAACATAGACATATGGAGGGTACGAGGGATTGGAGTAGCGGTCAAGGTTAGGACATCCACTTGTTTCTTCAATTCTTTCAAGGTTTCCTTATGCTTGACACCAAATCGCTGTTCCTCATCAATAATCATCAATCCTAAATCAGCAAACACAACATCTTTTGACAAAACACGATGTGTTCCAATCAAAATATCAACTTGACCGTTTTTCAATTTTTCAAGTGTTTCGGTCTGCTCTTTTTTACTTCTAAAGCGACTCAACACATCAATATTAACTGCAAAATTTTGGAATCGTTCCTTAAAATTAGTATAGTGCTGTTGCGCTAAAACCGTCGTCGGAACTAAGACGACAACCTGTTTGTGATCATTGACTGCCTTAAAGGCTGCACGCATAGCAACTTCAGTCTTTCCAAAACCAACATCCCCAACTAAAAGTCGATCCATTGGCTGAGAAGCCTGCATATCTCTCTTGATTTCCTCAACACTACGAAGTTGATCATCCGTTTCAACATAAGGGAAGGCATCATCAAAAGCATGTTGATCCTCATCATCAGCTGAAAAAGCAAAACCCTTCAACTGACTACGCTCAGAATAAAGTTTGATTAAATCGTCAGCTATATCCTCTACCTGGTTCTTAACTTTTTGCTTTGCTTTTTTGAAATGACCATCATTTAATTTATTGAGTTTAGGTGCTTTACCGTCACTTGAAACGTATTTGGAAAGTAGATGAATCTGTTCCACTGGGATAGAGATTTGATCCCCGTTTTGGTATTGAACACTAACATAATCACGGTGAATCCCTTTGATTTCAATTGTTTCAATCCCTAGATATTGACCAATTCCATGAATGTGGTGAACAACGTAATCTCCTTTTTCAAGTTCATTGTAATCTTTTAATCTCTCTGCGTTTGAAACATGTTGTCTTCGAAAACGACGTTTCAATTTCTTTTGAAAAATCTCATGTTCAGTTATCAATAAAATCTTTTCATCTACAAAATGAAAACCATGTCTGATATTACCCTCAATTAAGTTTACAGATTCTTTACAAATACTTGACTTATCTCTGGAATCTAATTTAATCTGATATTCCTCTAACACATCCTCCAATGTTTTACTTCCCATTGAATTGCTAGACTGCAGGATAATAGTATAATCCATTTTTTTATATCGTTCAATTTCTTCTTTTAAAAAAGAAAATTGATTGAAAAACTCCTGCATGGGATATTGATTAAATTGATAAATTTGGTCAAACTTGAGATTTCCTAACCCCTTTTGCAGATTAGAAAAAAAGGTCACTGGGCTTTGTTTTTTATAGATTTTCTCAGTATCCGCAAAATACTGCATATCAGAAAATGCTTTACTATTCTGTAACTCTTCTGTAAAGTATTGCGCTAGCTCCCTTTCAAAGACTTCATACTGATTCATTAATTTTTGGTAATCATCAAAGAATATTGGGATATCTTTTTCAATATAGTCAAAAACAGTCCATATCTTGTCATAACACAAAGATAAAAATTTCCGGGAATCAGAATGAATTTGTTTTTGGTGAAAACTTGAAAGAATTTCTTCTAAGTATGATTTTAAAATAGGTGATAACGTTTTTGAAATTTGTTTTTCTAAAGCTGACCGACCTCGTTGATAATCCTTTTCTCTCAAAATTATGTCGCTAGCTGGAAATATGGTGAGTTCTGTCTGATTTTCTTTCGATAATTGTGTTTCGACTTCAAATAACCTAATACCATCGACTTCATCACCAAAAAACTCAATTCGGCAAGGTTCTAACTGGGATATTTCAAAAATATCTAAAATATCTCCTCGCAGACTAAATTCGCCTTGAGTTTGTACTTGTGTAACTTTTCGATAGCCTATCTCTTTTAACTGATGGATAAGTGCGTGTTGGTCATATTCTTCACCAACTGCAATTTTTATAATGCTTTCTTTAAATCCAGTCGGAGAAGGTAAAAACAATCGACTTGCTGCAATATTACAAACTAAAATCCCTTTCTTAGATGAATCAGTCAAAAAACGCAAGGCTTCAACCCGTGAAATGATTTTTTCTTGTGAAGACATCAAAAACTCGACCATAGGGGAGTCATCTACCAAAAATGGATAGACCAGTTCCTCACCCAAGATAGAGATAAGATCACTAACAAGTCCTTCTGCTTCTCCATAAGTTGACGTCAATAACACAATCTTATCTTCCTGTCTCAAACTACTAGCAATTGCTAAAGCTTTTGTAGAAGTTGACAAGCCTAACATTAATTGTCTTTTCTTATCTGTTAAATTTTGATTCCATTTTTTTATCTGATCATTTTCTGAGAATAAATCTAATAAGGTCACCATTTATCCGTTATACCTCTGCATCGTTTTTTCAAAGTTTTTCTCTTGTAAATAGTAGTTTACAGAATCGTCAACTTTGTCAATAGACTGTAAAATACCAATATAATCATCCTTGTCAAACTTACTCAAAACATGGTTAACAACCGACATGCCATTTTTAGGTCTTCCGATTCCAATCTTAACACGATTAAAGGTCTGAGTCCCTATATGTTGAATAATAGACTTGATACCATTATGACCACCTGCGGATCCCTTTGCTCTTAAACGAATCTTTCCAACTTCCATGTCAAGATCATCGTAAATGATGAGTAAATCTTCAATATCCAAACCATAATAAGTCAATAAAGCATGAACCGCTTTTCCACTTTCATTCATAAAGGTCGTTGGTTTGACAAGATAAATTTTTTCTCCATTTAGGAAAAAGGATGCTAGGTCAGCTTGAAATATCTTATCGTGTGTAAAAGTGACATTCTGTTTCTTCGCTAGTTGGTCAATCAACATAAATCCAACATTGTGTTTTGTTTCAAAATATTTTTCCCCTGGATTTCCCAAGCCTACAAGTAATTTAGTCATTTATTTTTCCTTTCAAAAGCCAAAAGGGTTGGAATTTTTTTCCAACCTAATTGACACCGTTTATTAATTTTTTAGACATTGAAGCGGAATTCCATGATATCGCCATCTTGAACGATATATTCTTTTCCTTCTTCACGCAAGCGTCCAGCTTCTTTTACGGCCTTTTCAGACCCGTATTTCACTAGATCCTCATATGACATGGTTACTGCACGAATAAAGCCTTTTTCAAAGTCTGAGTGGATAATACCAGCTGCTTGAGGAGCCTTCATACCACGTTTGAACGTCCAAGCTCGAACTTCTTTTTCACCAGCTGTGAAGTAAGTTCCCAGTCCAAGTAAGTGGTAAGCTGCACGCGTCAACTTATCTACACCTGATTCTGTCAAACCAATGGCTTCAAGAAACTCTTTTTTATCTTCATCGTCCAATTCAGAAATTTCTTCCTCAGCACGCGCAGAAATAACGACTACTTCAGCATTTTCTGTCGCTGCAAATTCACGAATTTGTTTGACATAGTCGATAGAGTCAGGTTCTGAAACCACATCCTCATCTACATTGGCAACATAAAGAACTGGTTTAGTTGTCAAAAGGAATAGACCTTTGACAACTTTTTGTTCTTCATCTGTAAATTCGATGGTGCGAGCTGATTTTCCATCTTCAAGGACTGGTTTAATCTTTTGAAGAACATTGAATTCTACTACTGATTCTTTATCTTTTTGCGTACGTGCCATCTTTTCTACACGCGCATAACGCTTATTAACTGATTCTAAGTCAGCAAGAATCAATTCCAGGTTAATGGTGTCAATATCTGCAAGTGGATCTACAAAGGCGTCTTCACGTCCTTGCTCACGCATTACATTTTCATCATCAAAAGCACGAACTACATGAACAATCGCATCTACTTCACGGATATTAGCCAAGAATTTATTCCCTAGCCCTTCTCCTTTTGAAGCTCCTTTTACAATTCCTGCGATATCTGTAAATTCAAATGTTGTTGGAACTGTCTTTTTAGGAGTAATCATTTCAGTTAGTTTTTGTAGGCGTTCATCTGGAACTTCTACCATTCCAACGTTTGGATCAATCGTTGCAAATGGGTAGTTCGCTGCCTCTGCTCCTGCTTTTGTAATTGCATTAAAGAGTGTTGATTTACCAACATTTGGCAAACCAACGATACCTGCTGTTAAAGCCATATTTTTTCATTCTCCGTTTTCATTTCAATCCCTAATATTATAACACAAAAAGGGAAAACTTGCTAACCCTCTAACTAAGGCTTATTAGTCAATAATTTTATTCATTTTTCGATCAAAATCATATCGCCCCATCATGACAACATGGTCACAATTACTGCATTTTATTTTGATATCTGCTCCTACACGTGTAATTTCCCAACGATTAGCCTTTTTACCAGTCGACTTGATGGTGCAAGCGTGTGGTTTTTTCATTTCAACAAAATTTCCAACTTGATACATACTACTCTCCTTTTCTTTTTCGATTATATCATAAAAGAGGCGAGCTAGGCTCAACCTCTTTCACTTAATTTGTACGAACTGGTGTAATGAGCTGCATGAAGTCCTCATCAGTGTCTGCTGGAACAAGAGTAAATGGACGAACAGCTGAGATAAAGCTAATGGTCACCTTTTCGCTATTTAAAGCTTTAAGAGAATCAATCAAGTAAGTTGGGTTGAAACTAATAGTCAAATCTTCACCAGTCACCTGATCAGTATCGATTTCTTCGTTTACTTTACCAACTTCTGGAGAATGAACATGGGCGCTAACAATACCACCTTTAATTTCAAGCTTCACAGTACCATTTTGAGTCGCACTTGATAAAAGGCGAGCACGCTCCATTGACTGACGTAAGTTTACCACATCAAAAGTAATAGTAGTGTTAAAGTCTGTTGGAATCAAACGATCTGTGTCAGGATAGTTTCCTTCTAACAAACGTGTGTAGAAGCTAATATTTTCGCTTCTAAAGAGGATTTGATTGTTAGCAAAGAAAATCTCTACAGTTTCAATATCATCTGTAAATACCGCTGAAAATTCGCGTAGAGAACGGCTAGGAATTACGACATCAAAATCATCACTATTTTTCTCAAGCATTAATTTTTTCTGGCTTAGACGATGAGAGTCTGTTGCCACTGTTTTTAGCTCCTTATGCTGACTCAATACAAAATGAACACCTGTTAAAATTGGACGACTTTCTTGTGTACTTGCAGCAAAAGCTGTTTCATTGATAATTTTCTTGAGCAATTTTGTTTCAAGAACCAAAGGAGTGCTTGCTGAAATTTCTTGTATTCGTGGATACTGTTCACTATCTTTTCCTTTTAAGGTAATTTCTGATTTGCCGCTGGTTAAAACAATTTGATTTTGTTCAATTTCTTTAAAATCAAGAGTTACATCAGGTAGGCTAGATACCACATTGATAAAGAAAGAAGCTTCAAGAAGGATCGAACCTAAAGAAGTAATTAATAGACCAGCATCTTCATTTTTTTGAGAAATAAAATTTTCAATTGAAATTTGACCATTTGAACCAATTAAAGTAACACCTTCATTGGTCACATCAATTTTGACAGTTGATAAAATAGGAATGGCATTTTTAGAACTAATAGCTCTTTTAGTTGTATTTAAGGCTTGTAGAAATAAATTTTTATTAATTGAAAAATGAATCATGGATTCTCCTTTATTTATTTTTAGTATTAGAAGGATAATAGTAATAATAGAGTCTGTGAAATCTGTGGAAAACAGACTTTAAACAAGTCATATCAAGTTTTTTGGCTTGTTTAAAAAATGTGGATAAAAAAGATAAAAAAGCGAAAGTTATCCACAAGTTATTTTATTTTATTTTCTTTTTGATTGATTCAATTTCTAAACGTAAATTATCGTCTTCATCAATCAAAGATTTAATTTTTGCATGGGCATGAATGACTGTTGTATGATCTTTTCCTCCAAATTCCTTCCCAATTTTTGGAAGACTATTATCTGTCAGTTCTCTAGATAAATACATGGCTACTTGACGGGCCAACACAATATTTTGAAGGCGTCTGCTTCCCTTCATTTCTTTGACGCTGACACCATAAAAGTTACCGACTTCATTTTGGATTTTATCAATTGGGATGACGAGCATTTGGCTAACATCTTGTTTGCGAGCTCTAATAGCTTCTGCAGCAATATCAATAGTGATATCCTTGATTTTTTTTACTCTGGCAATTAAAGTGATGTCGTTGATGGCTCCCTCAAGATCTCGAACATTTGAATCAAATTGCCCAGCTAGGTATTCTAGAGTATCACTTTGGAAATTGTAGCCTAAATGTTCCGTTTTACTTTGCAAAATGGCAATACGTGTTTCAAAGTCAGGGGGTGTGATAGTTTGTGTCAATCCCCAACTAAAGCGCGTGACAAGCCTCTCCTCGAGCCCTTCTAGATGTTTTGGACTACGATCACTGGTTAGGACAATCTGTTTTTGCTTGTCATGAAGGGCGTTAAAGGTATTGAAAAATTCTTCCTGAGTTGCAACTTTTTTTCCGCTGAGTGACTGGATATCATCGATTAACAAAAGATCAAGACTACGATAGGTTTTTTTAAATTTTTCCATTTCCCCAAGTCTTAGGTGATCAAGAAAGTCATTAATAAAGCTTTCAGCAGGTATGTATTTGACACGCGCATTTGGAATATTTTTTAGAATTTCATTTCCAATAGCGTTTAACAGGTGAGTCTTACCAAGTCCCGGTCCTCCATAGATAAAAAGAGGGTTATAGGTCAGAGCCAAATCTTCAGAGACAGCTAAAGCGGCTGATACTGCCCAAACATTTCCATCCCCTTGAATAAAATTATCAAAGGTATACTTTTCTTTTAACCCAGTATCCGAATAAGGAATAGATGCTAACTTTGGACTATAGTCATAAAGAGTTGAATTTGTAGCTTCTTCAACTTGTGAGATAGTCGTATCTTGAGGTTTAGTGAAAATATAGTGGGGAGTTATTTCAGCATCATAAATTTCAAATCCAGCAACTACAATAATATCTTTTAGTTGTTTTTCCCAGACCATTTCCATTTCAGATCGTGGTAAAAATATAGTGGCAACATTGTCCTCTACCTTGATGAGTTCAGCTTGAATAGCATAGAAATCATACATGGATCGAGTCAGTCTTTCTTGAGCAAATTCTAAGATACGATTCCAAAATTGTTTTTCTTTCAATCCTTTCTCCTCCTTTACTATTTAAAAGTTTAATACTAGACCTATTTTACCATAGAGAACAAGAATTTTCCACAAGCTGTGAAAAATAATCCACAATGTTACCAAGTTTTATCCACAGGTTGGGGATAAAAGCAGAAACTATTGACTTATTAAGCTTTTTATTGAAAAAAATAGTGGATAACCTTGTGAGATAAAAAAATAAAAGAACAGCCTTATTTCAGGCTGTTGATAATTCTACTGTATTCTTCTTGATTTGAAAAAGAAATAATGATTTTTCCACTATCTTTTTTAGACAGTTTGATTTCCACATCTAATCCGAGTAGTTTTTTTAACTGTTCTTCTTCATTTTGTATGAAATGATCATTTTTTTGAAGTTTCTTTTGTTTTTTCTCTGTCAGAAGAGCTTCTAACTTCCTTACAGAAATGTCTTCTTCTATAATTCGTTGAAAGAAATAGTCTTGTTGTTCCTTATTCAACCCAACTAGAGAACGCGCATGAGCTTGTGATAGTTTGCCATTTTCTACTTCTGAGAGGATCTGTTCTGGCAAGGAAAGCAAACGAATAGAGTTGCTGATATATGGACGAGACTTGCCCATTTTATCTGCAATTTCAGCATGGGTAAATCCTTTCTCTACAAGAGATTCATAGGCGCGTGCTTCTTCTATTGGATTTAAATTTTCTCTTTGCAAATTTTCAATGATGGACTGGACCATCATCTCTTGATCTGAAAGCTGTTTAACAACAGCTGGGATAGACCTTAGACCAGCTAAAAGTGAAGCCCGATAGCGTCTCTCTCCTGCAAGGATTTCATAACCAATAACAGGAGATTGACGAACAATAATCGGTTGAATGACCCCATTTTCTTTGATAGACTGTGCTAGTTCATCTAGTTTTTCTCCATCAAATTCTTTTCGAGGTTGATAGGGATTTTTTTGTATATCTGTGATAGAAATCATTTCAAATTTTTCCATGATTTTACACTAACACATCTTTTCTCTTATGTAAAGCTTTCTTTACATAGATGTCAATTAAGATTCTAAATCACCTGAACTCTTGTCAAGTTTAATAGATGTAGTTTCTTCTTTACCGTTACGATAGTAAGTTATCTTAATGGTGTCTCCGATAGAATGATTGTAAAGAGCACTTTGTAAGTCTGTTGATGAAGCAATCTCCTTGTCATCTACTTTTGTAATAACATCGTATTTTTCAAGGTGACCATTGGCAGGCATATTGCTTTGTACAGAACGAACAACTACACCAGATGTTACACTGCTTGGAATATTCAGTCTTCTAATATCACTTGTATTAATATTTGAGAGATTGACCATTTGGATGCCCAAAGCTGGACGAGTCACTTTTCCGTTCTTTTCTAACTGTTCAATAATATTGATAGCATCATTTGCAGGAATTGCGAAACCAAGTCCTTCTACAGATGTGCCTCCATTTGTGGCAATTTTACTTGAGGTAATTCCGATAACTTGTCCTTGAATATTGATTAGTGGGCCACCAGAGTTACCTGGGTTAATAGCAGTATCAGTTTGGATGGCTTTTGTAGAAATGGCTTGTCCATCTTCAGATTTTAAAGATACATTTCGATTGAGACTAGATACAATACCCTGAGTGACAGTATTAGCATATTCAGAACCTAATGGGCTACCGATGGCAATGGCAGTTTCTCCTACGGTTAACTTGCTAGAATCACCAAACTCAGCTACTGTTGTCACTTTTTTTGAAGAGATTTTGACGACAGCAATATCAGAGAAAGTATCAGCTCCGACAATTTCTCCGGGTACTTTAGTTCCATCTGACAAACGAATATCTACTTTGCTGGCGCCATTTATAACGTGATTATTGGTGACAATGTAAGCTTCTTTGTCATTTTTTTTATAAATAACCCCAGATCCTTCACTAGAGATTTGCTGAGAATCTGTATCAGTATCATCATTACCAAATACGCTATTTTGTCTGTTTGCTGAATAAGTAATAACTGAAACAACAGCATCTTTTACTTTGTTAACAGCCTGTGTTGTTGAATTTTCGTTCTTATAGGCAGTCTGTGTAATGGTGCTATTGTTGTTAGAGTTGCTTACACTACTTTTTTGAGTTAGTTGAGCTATTGAAAAACTACCCAAGGCTCCACTAAAAAAGCTAATGACGATAACGACTAATAATTGAAACCCTTTTTTGTAAAATGTTTTTAAATGTTTCATATTTGCCTCCATATTTTTGAATTACTGAAAGTATAAACTGACTAGCTTAATTATAACTTAAACATAAAAGTTTTTCACAGATTGTGGATAACTTCCAAAAATCTGTGGTTTTCTCGGTTTAAATTAACCTTTTATTTTGTGAATAAGATGTGAAAAAATATAGAATATGTTAGAATAGAGTCATGAAAATTAAAGTTGTAACAGTTGGAAAACTGAAAGAAAAGTACTTAAAAGATGGCATCGCAGAGTATTCAAAACGAATTTCTCGATTTGCTAAGCTTGAAATGATTGAGTTAGCAGATGAAAAAACACCAGATAGGGCCAGTGAGTCAGAAAATCAAAAGATTTTAGAAATAGAAGGTCAGAGAATTTTATCAAAAGTTGGTGACCGTGATTTTGTTATTGCGTTAGCTATTGAAGGGAAAACTTTCTCCTCAGAAGAATTTAGTAAGAATTTAGAAGAAGCTTCTATAAAAGGATTTTCTACTCTTACCTTTATTATTGGAGGGAGTCTGGGATTAGCACAGGATGTAAAAAAGAGAGCCAATCTTTCTGTTAGTTTTGGCCGTCTAACTTTACCACATCAGTTAATGAGATTAGTCCTTGTTGAACAAATCTATCGCGCTTTTACGATTCAGCAGGGATCCCCCTATCATAAATAGAAAATTGACTTTTAATTGAATTTTTGGTAGAATGATTGTGTTAGGTCTCATAGCTCAGCTGGATAGAGCATTCGCCTTCTAAGCGAACGGTCGCAGGTTCGAATCCTGCTGGGATCAATATAGTAGCAAAGCTGGGAATTTTCCCGGCTTTTTTCTTAAAAAAGTACACTTGAGGAGAAAAAAATGACAGTTGAGAGAATTTTATCTAAAATGAAATTCCATTTTGTATAATGGTTTTTGTAAGTTAGCTTACAAGAAAAAAACATTAAGGAGATTTTATTATGAAAAACATAGTTAAATTGGAACAGTTTGTAGCCTTGAAGGAAAAAGACTTGCAAAAGATTAAAGGTGGGGAGATGAGGAAAATGAATGAAAAGTCCTTTAATTTCTTTAATATCTTTAGAAGAAGATAAAGGAGTAGCAGAATGGATTTTTTCTTATTAGTAGATTTGATATTATATTTTTTAATTATTAGTCATAGTTACCGTTTAATTTGTAAAGGTCAAATAAATAGAAAAGAATTCTTCGTTTTTGGTGCTTATACATTACTAACAGACATAGTATTTGATTTTCCCTTCTATCTTCTAAATTTAGATGGGTTAGGGATTGAAACATTTTTATTTCCTTTATTCTTATATTCCTATTTTCGATGGATGAAACAGTATGAGAGGGATAGAGGACTATTTCTAAGTTTAATACTATCTCTTTTATATGAGAGCACTCATAACTTTTTGTCCGTAACTTTCTCCTCTATAACAGGAGACAATTTTGTTTTACAATATTATTACCTATTCTTTTCCGTTGTAACGGTGTTGACTTATGTTGTTATCTTAAAAATCATTCATTATTTCCATTTGGAACTAGCCTATTTTGACAAGGACTACCTTTATCCTTTCTTGAAAAAAGTATTTTTTGCCTTACTGCTGCTCCATATTATATCTTTCGTTTCAAATATGGTAAGTACGATTAAACATTTGAATAGTTTTGGAAGTATTTTATCATCTATCGTCTTTATTTCTCTCCTTTTAACCTTCTTTGCAATGAATTCGCATAAAGTTCAAATAGAGAAAGAGATTGCTTTGAAGCAGAAGAAATTTGAACAGAAACATTTACAAAACTACACAGATGAAATTGTCGGTCTGTATAATGAAATCCGTGGTTTTCGACATGACTATGCTGGGATGCTTGTCAGCATGCAGATGGCAATTGACAGTGGTGATTTACAGGAAATTGACAGAGTTTACAACGAAGTTTTGGTTAAAGCCAATCACAAACTGCGCTCAGATAAGTACACTTACTTTGATTTGAACAACATAGAAGATTCAGCTTTACGAAGTTTGGTTGCTCAGTCAATTATCTATGCTAGAAATAATGGTGTAGAGTTTACACTGGAAGTAAAAGATACGATTACCAAGCTCCCAATCGAACTATTGGATTTAGTGCGTATCATGAGCATTTTATTGAACAATGCTGTCGAAGGCTCGGCTGATAGTTATAAAAAACAGATGGAAGTAGCAGTTATTAAGATGGAAACTGAAACAGTTATTGTGATTCAGAATTCATGTAAAATGACGATGACTCCTTCAGGAGATCTATTTGCTTTAGGATTCTCCACTAAGGGAAGAAATCGCGGAGTAGGATTAAATAATGTGAAAGAACTACTAGATAAATACAACAACATCATTTTAGAAACAGAGATGGAAGGCAGTACATTTAGACAAATTATTAGATTTAAGAGGGAATTTGAATGAAAGTTTTAATTTTAGAAGATGTTATTGAACATCAAGTGAGACTAGAGAGAATATTGGATGAAATTTCGAAAGAATCGAATATTCCAATATCATACAAGACAACGGGAAAAGTCCGTGAATTTGAAGAATACATTGAAAACGATGAAGTAAATCAGCTTTATTTCCTAGATATCGATATTCATGGGATTGAAAAAAAGGGATTTGAAGTGGCTCAGCTCATTCGTCATTACAATCCTTATGCTATTATCGTCTTTATTACCAGTCGATCAGAGTTTGCGACTCTCACCTATAAATACCAGGTATCAGCTCTAGATTTTGTTGATAAGGATATCAATGATGAGATGTTTAAGAAGAGAATTGAGCAAAATATTTTCTACACGAAGAGTATGTTACTTGAAAATGAAGATGTGGTAGATTATTTTGACTACAATTACAAGGGAAATGATTTAAAAATTCCTTACCATGATATTTTGTATATTGAAACGACAGGTGTCTCTCATAAATTACGCATTATTGGTAAGAATTTTGCCAAAGAATTTTACGGTACCATGACAGATATTCAGGAAAAGGACAAACATACTCAGCGATTTTATTCTCCTCATAAGTCATTTTTGGTAAATATAGGCAATATCAGAGAAATTGATCGAAAAAATCTAGAAATTGTTTTCTATGAAGACCATCGTTGTCCTATTTCAAGATTAAAAATTAGAAAGTTAAAAGATATTTTAGAGAAAAAATCTCAAAAGTGATTGACAATTAGTAAGAAATTGATATAATGGTTATATCTGCTACAGATAGAAGGTCCGTTGGTCAAGGGGTTAAGACACCGCCTTTTCACGGCGGTAACACGGGTTCGAATCCCGTACGGACTATTTTATCCGCCATAGCTCAGTTGGTAGTAGCGCATGACTGTTAATCATGATGTCGTAGGTTCGAGTCCTACTGGCGGAGTATAGATAAAAGGGAACACAACTGTGTTCCTCTTTTTGTATCAATTTGTATCACCAAGCATTTTCATAAGGAAGTCTGTTATTTCTTGAGGACTTTCTTTTTTTCCATGTGCAATCCAAGTTTGGCAGACACCAAAAAGTGCGTGAGTTAGATAGATGCTACTATATTCTAATTCAGTGGTATTGAGATTCAGTTGCATAAATCGCTTTTGTAAATCTGTACTGAGCATGATATGAAGTTTATTTCGTAAGAAATTTTGAATTTCTTTAGTCCCGTTTTCAGAAAGAAGGGCAGCCAGAAGTGGTTCTGACTCTAGATATTCAAAGACTTCTAAAATAGCGTCTCTTTTATGATGAGCATGTTTTTGAAAAATATATTCAAATGTATGAAATAGCTTGCTTTGATAATGCTCAATCATATCATACTTATCCTTATAGTGAGTATAGAAGCTGGAACGGCTAATTCCGGCTTTTTCTGCTAACTTGACAGTAGAAATTTGATCAAATGGTTGTTCCATTAGTAATTCTACCATAGCATTTTCAATAGTTCGCTTTGTTTTTAAGCGTTTGTTACTTTCTTGCATACTTCCTCCTTGTAAACAAATTATACTATATGTCTAAAAATGGATTTTTTATCTTGTAATTTAGATTTTTTATTGTATAATCTATTATATCAAAATTTTAGACAATATGTTTAAAAAAGGAGAAACTATGTTTAAAGAATGGAAAGCAATTTTTAAAAAACCAACCTTTATTATTGTCATGATAGGAATTTCTCTTATTCCAGCTCTGTACAATATCATATTTTTATCCTCAATGTGGGATCCATATGGGAAATTATCTGACTTACCTGTGGCAGTTGTCAATAATGATAAAGAGGCTTCCTATAATGGTAATACTATGGCAATAGGAAAAGACATGGTGTCCAATTTAAAAGAAAATAAAACCTTGGATTTTCATTTTGTAGATGAAGAGGAAGGAAAGAAGGGTTTAGAAAATGGCGATTACTATATGGTAGTAACTTTACCAAGTGATTTATCTGAAAAAGCAGCTTCTATTTTAACGGATCATCCAGAGCAAATGCAAATCGATTATCATACTTCAAGTGGTCATAGCTTTATTGCCAGCAAGATGAGTGATTCTGCTATGACACAATTAAAGCAGAATGTTTCTACCAATGTAACTGAGACCTATACTAAAGCTTTATTCAATAAAATGGTCGATTTAAAGGATGGTATGAGTCAAGCAGCTTCTGGTAGTGAAAAATTAACTGATGGAGCGAATCAGTTAGTGGCAGGAAGTCAAACATTAACTACCAACCTACACTCTTTAGCAGATTCAAGTTTAACATTTTCAAATGGAACGGAACAGTTTACTAGAGGATTATCCTCTTATGTTTCTGGTGTCGAACAACTTCATCTTGGCTTAGGGAATTTTAATAGTGGTTTAGTTACATATACTGGTGCAGTGAGTCAATTAGATAGCGGATTAGGTCAATTATCTTCTAAAAGTCCTGAATTAGTAAGAGGAATCAATCAGTTATATACTGGTGTAGAATCCTATACTGGCGGTGTTTCTCAGCTTAATGCTGGTCTTAATCAATTTTCATCTGGTGTTAGTACCTACACCAATGGAGTGGGAAATCTTGCAACAGGTGCTAGTCAGTTATCTAATCAATCAGCTACACTTCGAATGGGGGTGGAGCAATTAAGTGAAGGGATTCAACAACTTTCTAGCAAGTTAGATGCTTCGTCTGGGAAAAAAGATCAAATTAATCAATTATCTTATGGTCTAAATCGGTTAAATCAAGCTATTCAAAATATTGATGTTGGAGATACAAAACAATTAGATTCTGTTTTATCAAGTATAGCATCTCTTTCTAATCAAATGTTAGCAAGTGCTCAGTCTGAAAAAGCAACTACATTAGCAAATATTCAATCGACAGCAGCTTATCAATCATTGACAAGTGAGCAACAAGCTGAGATAAGTGCTTCTGTATCTCAAAATTCAACTGATAGTATTCAATCGGCTCAGTCCATTGTAGCTTTAGTTAAAGGTTTACAGGGAAGTTTAGAAAACTTACAAAATCAATCTTCTAATCTTTCGACATTAAAAAATCAAGCTAATCAAGTATTACCGCTTGCTTCTACTTCTTTGACAGGATTGTCAAGTGGATTAACAGAGATACAAGGAGCTGTTACTAGCAAATTAGTTCCTACTAGTCAGTCGATTGCATCAGGTGTAAAGGCATATACTATAGGTGTTGATAAAGTTTCTCAGGGCGCAAGTCAACTAAGTGAAAAAAATGCCACCTTGACAGGTAGTTTGGACCAACTAGTTTCAGGGTCAACTACCTTGACACAAAAATCTTCTAGCTTGACAGCAGGAGTTGGTCAATTAGTTGAAAAAACTCCAGAATTAGTATCTGGTATTGAAAAATTATCAACTGGATCCAATCAATTGAATCAAAAGAGTCAAGAATTAATGGCAGGAGTTGATAAATTGCAGTCAGGCTCTAGCCAACTAGCTGACAAATCCAGTCAGTTACTTTCAGGTGCTTCTCAATTAGAAAGTGGAGCTAATAAATTGGCAGATGGAGCTGGGAAACTAGCAGAAGGTGGAACAAAGTTAACTTCTGGATTGGAAGGTTTACAGACAGGAGTTGCTTCTTTTGGACAAGGATTAGGTAATGCTAGTGATCAACTCAAATCAGTATCTACGGAATCTCAAAATGCAGAGATTTTGTCAAATCCTCTCAGTCTATCCAAAACTGACAATGACCAAGTTCCTGTAAATGGAGTTGCAATGGCTCCTTATATGATATCAGTTGCTCTTTTTGTTGCAGCAATATCAACGAATATGATTTTTGCAAAGCTGCCTTCAGGACGTCATCCAGAGAGCCGTTGGGCTTGGTTGAAATCTCGAGCTGAAATAAATGGTATTATAGCTGTTTTAGCAGGGATTTTGGTATATGGAGGAGTTCATCTTATTGGTTTAACTGCTAATCATGAGATGAGAACATTTATTCTCATTATCCTAACAAGTTTAGTATTCATGTCCATGGTGACCGCTTTAACAACATGGAATAGCCGTATAGGAGCTTTCTTTTCTCTTATTTTGCTTTTATTACAGCTAGCATCAAGTGCAGGTACTTATCCACTTGCCTTGACAAATGATTTCTTTAGAGCTATTAATCCCTGGTTACCAATGAGTTATTCAGTTTCAGGATTACGACAAACAATCTCTATGACAGGAAATATTCATCACCAAGTTATTTTCCTTGCTGTGATATTAGTACTATTTATTGGTTTAGGTATGCTAGCCTATCAACCTAAGAAAATGGAAGGAGATTAAAAAAATCGACCGATTAACTGGTCGATTTTTTATGCCTTAGATGACTTTCGTCTGTGATTATAGATTCCAAATAGTAAGAGAGAAGTAAAGGAACAGATTGCTCCAGTAATAAAACCATTGGGAATAAAGGAAAGTGTAATAGTTCCTTTCCCCTTAGGAACATCAACTTTCATAAAGCCAGTTTGAGCTTGTTTAATTTCTATTTTCTTATCATCTTGGTAGGCAGACCAACCTTTGTCATAAGGAATGGTGAAGAAAATAGATGTATCTTGTTGGACTTCATATGTAGCAAAAACCTTGTTTTTAGAAGTCGATACTGTTACAGGTTGCTCTTTAATTTTTTGAATTGCCTCAGTTAAAGTTTGGGTATCTAAACGGTAGAAGGTAGGAGATTCAAATGATACTTGTGAATTTCCAGGGAAACTAACATTGATATTGAAAGTCTTTTTCTCTTTTGTATAGCCTAGATTAAAGAAGGAGAATGTATTATCAGCTGTAAAAGTTTTCTTTTCTCCATTTACAAGGATGTCAACTTTCTTTTGTTTGTCATTAGAAAAGTGAAGGTTTGTGAAAGAAAGATAAACTTGGCTGTTTTCTGGAACTTCAATTTGATACTGGATTGCTGCATCCTCATTTGAAGAACTTGTAACACTAATCAAATCATCAGTATTTTCAGTTTTTTCATAATGTATTGGAGAAAAATAATCAAAATTGACGTTAGCAAGTTGATTTAAAAACGATGCCTGATTATCCAAGGTATGTTCATTGAACTTGACATCATTGTAAACAGATTGACTAGCAAATGCAATCGGAAGAGAGTATTGATTTTCATATAGGGTAAGATTATCTTTTTGATATACATCTTGGAAACCATACTTATCAATAGGGTTTTCTGAGATATTGTACTGGATGCCAAATAAACTATCAGCCAAAATACTATTATTGGCATAGCGGAGATTGAGATTAGTCCCAGAGGATTTAAACCCAAGTTTATCCAAAGTAGAGCTTGCTGAACGATTTCGAACAGATGAAAATTGAGATATTCCATTGTAGTTGAATTTCATACTGTCATTTCCTGTCTGAGTTTCTAGTTTCTCAGTACGAGTAAATTGGTTCCCAATATATGTTGAGAAAGATTCCATAGCTGGGATATATCGATTATAAGCACTTCGAGAAGCAAATCCCCATTCCTTAGCAATTCCGTCCATTTGAGATGAGGCATTTAAACTCATTTCAACCATTATAAATAAAGAGATTAGAATGGCAAATAGATTTACAGAGATAAACTTTTTAATAACTACAAGGAGTAAAAGAGAATAGACAACTAAAAATTCAAGAGTAAGCAGAATATTCAAATCTGTTAGAAAAGAATAATGCGATTTTAGATAGATGGTGGCTAAAAATCCTGTTACTACAAGAAAAAGCGAAACTAAAAAATTCCAGACTTTAATTTCTTTCAGACGCTTTAAGACTTCTGCTGCTGTGTAAATTAACAAGGTAGAGAAAATCCAAGCATAGCGATGTAAAAACATATTTGGAGTATGCATACCTTGCCAAAATAAATCAAGAGCTTCTATATAAAAGCTTGCAATTAGAAATGCAAAGAAAATTGCATAGATAAGTTTCACGTGAAACTTAATAGATTTCATCGTAAAAAATAAAATGGTTAAAATAAAGGGAAGCAGTCCAACAAAAATCATTGGGATAGCCCCATACTTTGTTGTATCAAATGAACCAATGAATTGCTTAGCAAAGAGATCAAGATACCAGCTACTTTCAGTTTGAAACTTTGTAATTTCTGTCAATTTTTCCCCATGTGTCTGTAAATCAAACAGAGTAGGAAGAGTCAGAATCAAGCTAGCCATACCAGCTAAAAAGGAGGTGATTATGAAATCAAGAAAAGATGACTTTCGAGTTTTAAAGTCCCAAGAAATTTGACAGATATACCAGAAGATAAGAAACAATGCTGTCATATAGCCAAAATAATAATTTTGAATAAACAAAATTGACAGGCTTGTAAAGTACAATAGGAATTTCTTTTCAGTGATAAGTAGCTGTAAACCAGTTATAATTAAAGGAATTAAGATAAAAACATCTAGCCAGGTTTTTATCTCTAGTTGACTGACAGTAAAACTCATCAGAGCATAGGAAGTAGATAAAGTTAGTTTTAAAGACTTAGGAATCGATTGAGATAATTTATTTAAACTAAAGTAAGTTGACAGTCCAATCAATCCAAATTTTAAGAGAGTTGTCAGATAGACAGCATCTGGCATATTCGACAGATTAAAAAAATAAACTAGAGGTGAAAGAAAACTTCCCAAGTAATAACTAGATAGGGCATAGAAATTTAATCCGAGGCCACTTGTAAAGGTGTAAAACAGACTACCATTTCCATGCAGGATATTTCGTAAAGTTACATCAAAAATAACGTATTGATGAAACCCATCTCCTAATAGTGGAGATGTCTCGCTGTTCCAGTAGATACCTTGAGATAGATATACTCCTGTCATAATGATTACGGGAATGATGAAAGAAACAAAATAGGTCCAATATGTTTTAAAAAATAATTTCATGTTACCTCATAAAATGTTAGAAAACTCAGCTGGTTAATCCAACTGAGTTTTGAAGTTTTTAGTCTTTCCAAAGTTCTTTTACTTTTGCTTGTACTTCTGCATTTTCTAGGAATTCATCATAGGTTTCATCGATACGGTCAATGACGCCATTTTTGGACAAGACAATGATATGGTTAGCTAGAGTTTGAATAAACTCGTGGTCATGGCTGGCAAAGATGATTGATTCTTTAAAGTTTTTCAATCCATCATTCAAGCTTGAGATAGATTCCAAGTCCAAGTGATTGGTTGGGTCATCAAGTACAAGGACATTTGATTTCAAGAGCATGAGTTTTGAAAGCATGACACGAACTTTTTCTCCCCCTGACAAGACGTTTACAGGTTTGTTAACTTCATCTCCAGAGAAGAGCATACGGCCGAGGAAGCCACGTAGGAAAGTATTGTCATCTTCTTCTTTACTTGCGAATTGACGCAACCAGTCAAGGATTGACTCTCCTCCTGCAAAATCTGCCGAGTTATCTTTTGGCAAGTAAGAACGGCTAGTAGTTACTCCCCACTTGACAGTTCCTTCATAGTCAATGTCCCCCATGATTGCACGAATTAATGCAGTCGTTTGGATGTCATTTTGTCCAATTAGCGCTGTCTTATCACCTGGACGTAAGATAAAGCTGATATTATCTAAAATAGTCTCACCATCAATCTTTACAGATAGATTTTCTACTGTCAAGAGATCATTACCAATCTCACGTTCCGCTTTAAAGTTGATAAATGGATATTTACGACTAGATGGTACAATTTCTTCAAGTTCAATCTTATCAAGCATTTTCTTACGTGATGTTGCTTGTCTTGATTTAGAAGCATTAGCAGAGAAACGAGCAACGAACTCTTGCAATTGTTTAATTTTTTCTTCTGCTTTGGCATTACGGTCTGCTAGCAATTTAGCAGCGAGCTCAGAAGATTCCTTCCAGAAGTCATAGTTTCCGACATAGAGTTTGATTTTTCCAAAGTCAAGGTCGGCCATGTGAGTACATACTTTGTTTAAGAAGTGACGGTCGTGGGATACTACGATAACGGTGTTATCAAAGTCAATCAAGAAGTCTTCTAACCAAGTAATCGATTGGATATCCAAACCGTTGGTAGGCTCGTCCAATAGAAGAACATCTGGTTTACCAAACAGTGCTTTGGCAAGGAGAACCTTTACTTTCTCACCGTTAGCCAATTCACTCATATTTTGATAGTGCAATTCTTCTGGGATATTTAGGTTTTGAAGGAGTTGAGAGGCTTCACTTTCTGCTTCCCAGCCTCCAAGCTCGGCAAACTCTCCTTCAAGTTCGGCAGCACGTACTCCATCTTCGTCTGAGAAATCTTCTTTCATGTAGATAGCATCTTTCTCCTTCATGATGCTATAAAGTTTTTCATTTCCCATGATAACGACATCAATGGCACGTTCATCTTCATAGTCAAAGTGATTTTGACGAAGAACAGAGAGACGTTCATCTGGACCAAGAGAGATGTGACCAGTAGTAGGTTCGATATCTCCAGCTAAAATTTTTAAAAAGGTTGATTTTCCGGCACCATTAGCACCGATTAATCCGTAAGTATTTCCTTCTGTAAATTTGATATTGACATCATCAAAAAGTTTGCGATCACTAAAACGTAGTGAAACATCAGATACTGTAAGCAATGTTTTTCTCCTATAATGTGTAATATATTTATTCTACTAGAAAATACGGAAATATTCAAATTTTTATCTGTCAATTTTGTGTAAATTAAATTTACAGCACACTTTACACAAATCCGTAAATAGCAAGGTTGATTTATTTTGATAAATTGCGGTTATTTCATTAAAAAAATGCTATAATTGAAGGGACCATATCGAAGGAGAATAAAATGACTAAACCCATTATTTTAACAGGAGACCGTCCAACAGGAAAATTGCATATTGGACATTATGTTGGAAGTCTCAAAAATCGAGTATTATTACAGGAAGAGGATAAGTATGATATGTTTGTGTTCTTGGCTGACCAACAAGCCTTGACAGATCATGCCAAAGATCCTCAAACCATTGTAGAGTCTATCGGAAATGTGGCTTTGGATTACCTTGCAGTTGGATTGAATCCAAGTAAGTCAACTATTTTTATTCAAAGCCAGATTCCAGAGTTGGCTGAGTTGTCTATGTATTATATGAATCTGGTTTCATTAGCACGTCTGGAGCGTAATCCAACTGTCAAGACAGAAATTGCTCAGAAAGGATTTGGAGAAAGCATTCCGACAGGATTCTTGGTCTATCCAATAGCTCAAGCAGCTGACATTACAGCTTTCAAGGCTAACTATGTTCCTGTTGGGACAGACCAAAAACCAATGATTGAGCAAACTCGTGAGATTGTTCGTTCTTTTAACAATGCATATAACTGTGATGTTTTGGTGGAACCAGAAGGTATTTATCCAGAAAATGAGAGAGCAGGGCGTTTGCCTGGTTTAGATGGAAATGCTAAAATGTCTAAATCACTCAATAACGGTATTTATTTAGCTGATGATGCGGATACTTTGCGTAAAAAAGTGATGAGTATGTATACAGATCCAGATCATATCCGCGTTGAGGATCCAGGTAAAATTGAAGGAAATATGGTTTTCCATTATCTAGATGTTTTTGGTCGTCCAGAAGATGCTCAAGAAATTGCTGACATGAAAGAACATTATCAACGAGGTGGTCTTGGTGATGTAAAGACCAAGCGTTATCTACTTGAAATATTAGAACGTGAACTTGGTCCTATTCGAGAGCGCCGTATCGAATTTGCTAAGGATATGGGAGAAGTTTATAATATGCTTCAAAAAGGTAGTGAAAGAGCACGTGAAGTTGCAGGTCAAACCCTATCTGAGGTTAAAGGAGCAATGGGACTTCATTACTTTAACTAGGCTTATTTTACAAGAAACTATCATTTCTATCTCAAAGAAAAGATAGTTTTTTATTTACCCCTGTAACATTTGACAAATTTTTATAGAATGGTATGATAGATACAATATAAAAAGAGTCAAGCTCAAAAAGAAAGAAAAGAGGAAACTTCGAATGTCTAATTGGGACACTAAATTTTTGAAAAAAGGTTTTACCTTTGATGATGTATTGCTTATTCCAGCTGAAAGTCATGTGTTGCCTAACGATGCAGATTTAACAACTAAATTGGCAGATAATCTGACTTTAAATATCCCAATTATTACCGCTGCCATGGACACAGTAACAGAGAGTCAAATGGCTATTGCTATTGCTCGTGCAGGTGGTCTCGGAGTTATCCATAAAAACATGTCAATTGCTCAACAAGCAGACGAGGTTCGCAAGGTAAAACGTTCTGAAAATGGAGTTATTATTGATCCGTTCTTCTTGACTCCTGAGCATACAATTGCTGAAGCAGATGAGCTTATGGGACGTTACCGCATCAGTGGTGTTCCAGTTGTTGAAACACTTGAAAATCGTAAATTAGTTGGTATTTTGACAAACCGAGATCTTCGTTTTATTTCAGATTATAACCAACCAATCTCAAACCATATGACCAGTGAAAATCTTGTGACTGCTCCTGTAGGTACAGACCTTGCAACAGCTGAGAATATTCTTCAAGAACACCGTATTGAAAAGCTTCCTTTGGTAGATGAAGAAGGTCGTCTTTCTGGTTTGATTACTATCAAAGATATTGAAAAAGTTATTGAGTTTCCAAATGCTGCTAAAGATGAGTTTGGTCGTCTTCTAGTTGCAGGTGCAGTAGGTGTTACTTCAGATACATTTGAACGTGCAGAGGCTCTTTTTGAGGCAGGAGCTGACGCAATTGTTATCGATACGGCACATGGTCATTCTGCAGGTGTCTTGCGTAAAATTGCTGAGATTCGTGCTCACTTCCCAGATCGTACTTTGATTGCTGGAAATATTGCTACTGCTGAGGGAGCGCGCGCACTTTACGAAGCAGGTGTAGATGTTGTCAAGGTTGGGATTGGACCAGGTTCTATCTGTACTACTCGTGTGATTGCTGGTGTTGGTGTTCCACAAGTAACAGCTATCTATGATGCTGCAGCTGTTGCGCGTGAATATGGTAAAACGATCATTGCTGACGGTGGAATCAAGTATTCTGGAGATATTGTAAAAGCCCTTGCTGCAGGTGGAAATGCAGTTATGCTTGGATCAATGTTTGCTGGAACTGATGAAGCTCCAGGCGAAACTGAAATCTTCCAAGGACGTAAGTTCAAGACTTATCGTGGTATGGGATCAATTGCTGCTATGAAGAAAGGTTCAAGCGATCGTTACTTCCAAGGTTCTGTCAATGAAGCAAATAAACTCGTTCCAGAAGGAATTGAAGGTCGTGTTGCTTATAAAGGAGCGGCAGCTGATATTGTTTTCCAAATGATTGGTGGTATTCGCTCTGGTATGGGTTACTGTGGTGCAGCTAACCTTAAAGAACTACACGATAATGCTCAATTTATTGAAATGTCTGGTGCTGGTTTGAAAGAAAGCCACCCTCACGATGTACAAATTACTAATGAGGCACCAAATTATTCTATGTAAAAGAAATGAAAAGAACTCCTGCAAAAACAGGAGTTCTTTTACAATGTTGTCAATTGTAATTTACAGAAACTTTACCATCCTGAATAGTGAAGATACTTAGATTTTCTGGCAGATTTTGAAGATGGTCTAAGCTTGTTGTTGTGATAAAGGTTTGGATTGAATAAGAAATCGTTTCTAATAATTTTAGTTGTCTAGTGTTGTCAAGTTCGCTCATAACATCGTCAAGCAGTAATATTGGAGATTCTGTAGTAATGCTTTCCATTAATTCGATTTCTGCTAATTTTATCGATAGGACGAGACTACGATGTTGACCTTGACTTCCGAAACTAGCATCCATCCCATTTATATAAAAAGAAATATCATCTCGATGAGGACCAACACCAGTATTCTTTTTGAATAGATCTCTGGACCTACTTTTTTCTAAGGCAATTTTGAAAGATTCTGATAAGTCTTCTGTGTCAGTTGGCTTTACAGAAGATTGATAGGATATTGACAACTCTTCAATCTGATTAGAAAGTTCAAAATGTTTCTTACGGCCAAAATGCTCTAGTTTTTTAATAAAATCTAAGCGGTGATTCATCACACGACATCCATAATCAACTAGCTGATCATCCAACACTGAAAGGAAGGTTTCATCTATTTTTTGAGCTGATTTTAGATAGGTATTTCTTTGCTTAAGGATATGGCTATAATTGGTTAAATCTGATAAATAGATTGGCTTAATTTGCCCAAGCTCCATATCAATGAATTTTCGTCGAACCGAAGGTGCTCCTTTAATTAGTTGTAGATCTTCAGGAGCAAATAAGACAACATTCATGTGTCCGACATAATCTGAAAGTCGTGCCTGTTTTAAATGATTAACTTTTGTTACACGGCCTTTTTGTGTTAGTTCGATTTCTAGGGGAATGGATCCAGTTTTTTTCTGAACGAGACCTGAAAGATGAAGTTGTTCCTCATCAAAATGAATGAGATTTTTATCTGTTCTAGTTCGATGACTACGTGTCAAGGCTAAAAAATAGATAGCCTCTAACATATTTGTTTTACCTTGTGCATTGCGTCCTAAAAAGACATTTAATTTAGGATTAAAGTCTATTTTCGTCTCTTTGTAGTTACGAAAAGTTTTGAGAGATAGGTGTTGTAACCACATGATTATCTACCAGGGAATCGCGGAGCTTGTTTGCTTTTGGGTGATGAAGTAGGTTTAGAGTTGTCTTTTTTTACTCCTTTATTCATCTCCTTGACAAGTTTAGCGATTCGTTCTTTTTCAACTTTATCAGCCTGGTATTCATCCTGTTCTTCAGAAGTAGGTTGTGTCAATAAGATGTCAATATTCATGTCAGGGATGTCAATTTTATCGCCAATACGAAGTTTTTTACCGCGACGACTCTCTAATTCCCCATTAAAGTAAACAGAATGTTCAGAGAGAAATGATTTGATAGCTCCTCCGCTATGTGTAATTCCAAGTTCTTTGAGTAGTGCTTGGAGGGTAATAAATTCTTCAAATAATTTGTATTCCATAATTCACCTCAATCTTTGGTATTATACCATATTTTCCTAAAAATAGTGAGAGAAACAAGGAGTAATGTAAGCGATTTTTATTTCAAAAGTGTTACAGAGAACAAGAAAATTTCAGGTTTTCGTGATATAATAGAAGTCTGTATATAAGGAGGTAAATCATGGAGTTAGTGAATGGAATTTCAACACATTTTATCCAATCAAAAAAGTTTAAAACGAACAAAATCACCGTGCGTTTTACCGCTCCATTATCCCTCGATACGATTGCAGGTCGCATGTTGAGTGCGAGTATGCTAGAGACTGCTAATCAGATGTACCCCACTTCTCAAGATTTGAGAAGACACTTGGCCAGTCTATATGGTACAGATATGTCAACCAATTGTTTTAGAAGAGGGCAAAGTCATATTGTAGACTTGACATTTACCTATGTTCGTGATGAGTTTTTAAGTAAGAAAAATGTGCTAACTTCTCAGGTTTTGGAACTAGTAAAAGAGACTCTTTTCTCACCCGTGGTAGTTGATAATGGATTTGATCCAGCCTTATTTGAAATTGAGAAAAAGCAATTGCTAGCAAGTTTAGCAGCTGATATGGATGATTCTTTTTATTTTGCACATAAAGAATTAGATAAATTATTTTTTCATGATCAACGTCTCCAATTGGAATACAGTGATTTACGAAATCGTATTTTAGCTGAAACTCCACAAAGTTCTTATTCTTGTTTCCAAGAATTTTTGGCCAATGATCGAATAGATTTCTTTTTCTTAGGTGATTTTAATGAGATTGAAATTCAAAATGTATTAGAATCATTTGGCTTTAAAGGTCGAGAAGGAGATGTGAAGGTTCAGTATTGTCAACCTTATTCCAATATTCTGCAAGAGGGTATGATTCGGAAAAATGTGGGACAATCCATTTTGGAATTAGGTTATCATTGTCCTTCTGAATATGGTGATGAGCAACATTTACCCATGATTGTAATGAATGGTTTACTTGGTGGATTTGCTCATTCTAAATTATTTACAAATGTCCGTGAAAATGCTGGATTGGCTTATACTATTTCAAGTCAGCTTGATTTGTTTAGTGGATTCTTGAGGATGTATGCTGGCATTGATAGAGAAAATCGGAACCAGGCTCGTAAAATGATGAATAATCAACTGATCGATTTAAAAAAAGGATATTTTACAGAGCTTGAGCTAGAGCAGACCAAGGAAATGATTCGTCGGTCTTTGTTACTTTCTCAAGATAATCAATCTTCATTGATTGAACGTGCTTATCAAAATTCTTTACTTGGGAAATATTCAGCAGACTTTAAAACTTGGATTGAAAAGCTCGAGCAAGTTGACAAAGATGATATTTGTAGAGCAGCTAATAATGTGAAATTACAGGCGATTTACTTTATGGAAGGAATAGAATGACAAAGGTTGTTTTTGAAGAAAAATACTATCCAGCTGTAAAAGAAATGGTTTATCGAACTCGTTTATCAAATGGATTGACAGTTGCTCTTTTGCCTAAAAAAGAATTTAAAGAGGTTTACGGGAGTGTAACTATACAGTTTGGTTCGGTAGATACGCTTGTCACAGAAGTTGACGGAGATGTAAAAAGCTATCCTGCAGGAATTGCTCATTTTCTTGAACATAAATTGTTTGAGAGAAAAGATTCTAGCGATTTGCTGTCGGCTTTTACGAGTCTAGGTGCAGATAGTAATGCCTTTACAAGCTTTACAAAAACAAACTATCTTTTTTCAGCAACGGATCATTTTTTAGAAAATTTAGAGTTACTTGATGAATTGGTAACATCAGCACATTTTACTGAAGATTCCATTTTAAGAGAGCAGGATATTATTCAGCAAGAACGAGAAATGTATCAAGATGACCCAGATTCGTGTTTATTCTTTTCAACTTTAGCGAATTTGTATCCTGGTACACCTTTAGCAACTGATATTGTTGGAAGTGAGGAGTCGATTTCTCAAATTAATCTAACTAATTTGCAAGAAAATTTTACAAGATTTTACAAACCTGTAAACATGTCTCTGTTTTTAGTTGGTAATTTTGATGTGGAGCGAGTACAGGACTATTTTGAAAGAAAAGAACTGAAAGATTCAGATGTTCAGGATGTAGCAAGAGAAAAGTTTGTTTTACAGGCTGTAAAGCAAGCAGACAGTATGAGAATGGAAGTATCTTCTCCTAAACTAGCGATTGGGATTAGAGGTAATCGAGAAGTTGCTGAGGCGGATTGCTATCGACATCATGTTTTATTAAAATTATTGTTTGCAATGATGTTTGGTTGGACTTCGGATCGTTTTCAAAAGTTATATGAATCAGGTAAAATAGATGCTTCCTTATCTCTTGAAATTGAAGTAACAAGTCGTTTTCATTTTGTTATGTTGACAATGGATACGAAAGAGCCAGTTGCTTTATCTCATCAATTTAGGAAGGCAATTCGTAATTTTACAAAGGATTTAGATATTACAGAGGATCATTTAGATATTATAAAAAGAGAGATGTTTGGAGAATTTTTCAGTAGCATGAACTCTCTTGAATTTATTGCAACGCAATATGATGCTTTTGAATATGGTGAGACAATTTTTGATTTACCAAAGATTTTACAGGAAATTACTTTAGAGGATGTCCTTGAAGCAGGGCATCACTTAATAGATGAAGGGGATATAGTTGATTTTACAATATTCCCATCGTAGTAACCTATCATAATAGACACTAGAAAGAAGGGATGACAAGTATGAGGAAAAAAACAATTGGTGAGGTTTTACGATTAGCTAGAATCAATCAGGGATTGAGTTTAGATGAATTGCAGAAAAAGACAGAAATCCAGTTAGATATGTTGGAAGCAATGGAAGCAGACGATTTCGATCAACTTCCAAGTCCTTTTTACACGCGTTCTTTCTTGAAAAAATATGCATGGGCTGTTGAGTTAGATGATCAAATTGTTTTGAATGCTTATGATTCTGGGAGTATGATTACTTATGAGGAAGTAGATGTTGATGAAGATGAGTTGACAGGTCGTAGACGTTCAAGTAAGAAAAAGAAGAAAAAAACATCCTTTTTACCTTTATTTTATTTTATCCTTTTTGCTTTATCGATTTTAATTTTTGTGACCTATTATGTTTGGAACTATATTCAAACTCAACCAGAGGGAGCTTCTCTTTCTAATTACAGTGTGGTTCAATCAACAAGTTCAATAAGTTCAACTAGCTCTGTTACCCACTCCTCAAGTAGTAGTTCATCTAGCAGTTCTTCTAGTATAGAATCAGCTATAAGTGTATCAGGCGAAGGAAATCATGTAGAAATCGCTTATAAGACAAGTAAGGAAACAGTTAAATTGCAATTGGCAGTTTCAGATGTTACAAGTTGGGTTAGTGTTTCAGAAAGTGAGCTTGAGGGCGGTGTAACCTTATCGCCAGAGAAGAAAAGTGCAGAAGCAACAGTTGCAACTAAAAGTCCTGTAACCATTACGTTAGGTGTTGTCAAAGGTGTTGCTTTGACAGTAGATAATCAGACTGTTGATTTATCGAAATTAACAGCTCAGACTGGACAAATAACTGTAACCTTTACTAAAAATTAAGGAAAAACGAATGAAAAAAGAACAAATTCCCAATCTCTTAACAATAGGTCGAATTCTCTTTATACCTATTTTTATCTTTATTTTAACGATAGGAAATTCGATAGAGAGTCATATAGTGGCAGCTATTATCTTTGCTGTTGCCAGTATTACCGACTATTTAGATGGATATTTAGCTCGTAAATGGAATGTGGTCAGTAATTTTGGTAAATTTGCAGATCCTATGGCGGATAAGTTACTAGTTATGTCGGCTTTTATTATGTTGATTGAGTTAGGTATGGCTCCGGCTTGGATTGTTGCAGTTATTATCTGTCGAGAGTTGGCTGTGACAGGTTTAAGGCTTTTATTGGTTGAAACTGGTGGAACGGTTTTAGCAGCGGCAATGCCTGGAAAAATTAAAACTTTCAGTCAGATGTTTGCCATTATTTTCTTGCTATTACATTGGACTTTGCTTGGTCAAGTTCTACTTTATGTAGCCTTATTTTTCACTATCTACTCTGGCTATGATTATTTCAAGGGTAGTGCCTATGTATTTAAAGGGACATTTGGTTCGAAATGAAATCAATAATTGATGTAAAAAATCTTTCTTTTCGTTATAAGGAAAGTCAGGAGTACTATGATGTGAAAGATATTACGTTTCACGTGAAACGTGGGGAATGGCTTTCGATTGTAGGGCATAATGGTAGTGGTAAATCAACGACGGTTCGATTAATTGATGGCTTACTTGAAGCAGAATCCGGAGAGATTGCAATTGATGGCCAACGGTTGACTGAGGGGAATGTTTGGAGTATACGTCGTCAAATCGGTATGGTTTTTCAAAATCCAGATAATCAATTTGTTGGAGCGACTGTTGAAGATGATGTTGCCTTTGGTTTGGAAAATCAGGGACTTTCTCGTCAAGAAATGAGAAAGAGAGTGGAAGAAGCTCTGGATTTGGTTGGCATGTTGGACTTTAAAAAGAGAGAGCCAGCACGTCTATCAGGTGGCCAAAAGCAACGTGTGGCTATTGCAGGTGTTGTAGCCCTAAGACCAGCGATTCTAATCCTAGATGAGGCAACGAGTATGTTGGATCCTGAGGGTCGTAGAGAACTGATTGAGACAGTAAAAGGAATTCGGAAAGACTATGATATGACGGTCATTTCCATTACACATGATTTGGAAGAAGTTGCCATGAGTGACCGCGTATTGGTCATGAAAAAAGGGGAAATTGAATCAACTAGTAGTCCAAGAGAACTTTTCTCTCGAAATGATTTAGATCAAATCGGATTAGACGATCCTTTTGCTAATCAATTAAAAAATTCTTTAAGCCAGAATGGCTATGATTTGCCTGAAAATTATTTGACAGAAAGTGAGCTAGAGGATAAGCTATGGGAATTGCTCTAGAAAATGTGAGTTTTACATATCAAGAAGGGACTCCTTTAGCTTCAACAGCTTTGTCGGATGTTTCTTTGACGATTGAAGATGGTTCTTATACGGCTTTAATTGGGCACACAGGTAGTGGTAAATCAACTATTTTACAACTCTTAAATGGTTTATTGGTGCCAAGTCAAGGGAGTGTGCGGGTCTTTGATACCTTAATCACCTCAACTTCTAAAAATAAAGACATTCGTCAAATTAGAAAACAGGTTGGCTTGGTATTTCAGTTTGCTGAAAATCAGATTTTTGAAGAAACGGTTTTGAAAGACGTTGCTTTTGGGCCACAAAATTTTGGAGTTTCTGAAGAAGATGCGGAGCGGATTGCGCGTGAAAAACTGGCTTTGGTTGGAATTGCTGAATCACTTTTTGATCGTAGTCCGTTTGAGCTATCAGGTGGACAAATGAGACGTGTCGCCATTGCAGGCATACTTGCCATGGAACCAGCCATATTAGTCTTAGATGAGCCCACAGCAGGTCTGGATCCTTTGGGTAGAAAAGAGTTGATGACCCTGTTCAAAAAACTCCACCAGTCAGGGATGACCATCGTTTTGGTAACGCATTTGATGGATGATGTTGCTGAATATGCGAACCAAGTCTATGTGATGGAAAAGGGACGTTTAGTTAAAGGTGGGAAACCAAGTGATGTCTTTCAAGATGTTGTCTTTATGGAAGAAGTGCAGTTGGGAGTACCTAAAATTACAGCCTTTTGTAAACGATTGGCTGATAGAGGCGTGTCATTTAAACGATTACCGATTAGGATAGAGGAATTCAAGGAGTCGCTAAATGGATAGTATGATTTTGGGGCGTTATATCCCAGGGGATTCGATTGTTCACCGATTGGATCCACGTAGCAAATTACTGGCTATGATGCTACTGATTTTGATTGTGTTTTGGGCTAATAATCCTTTGACGAATCTGATTCTTTTTATAGCGACAGGGATATTTATTGCCTTGTCAGGAGTATCTCTTTCATTTTTTGTTCAGGGCTTGAAGTCTATGTTTTTCTTGATTGCCTTCACAACTATTTTTCAACTATTTTTCATTTCTAATGGGAATGTTTTATTTGAGTTTTCGTTTGTGAGAATCACAGATTATGCTTTGCAACAAGCTGGAATTATTTTTTGTCGCTTTGTATTGATTATTTTCTTTTCAACTTTGTTAACCTTAACGACCATGCCCTTAAGTTTGGCCTCAGCTGTCGAAGCTTTGTTAGCGCCTTTAAAGCGTGTGAAAGTTCCAGTTCATGAAATTGGATTGATGCTGTCCATGAGTCTACGTTTTGTCCCAACATTAATGGATGATACGACGCGGATTATGAATGCGCAGAAAGCACGTGGAGTGGATTTTGGAGAAGGAAGCATTGTTCAAAAAGTAAAGGCGATGATTCCCATTTTGATTCCTCTTTTTGCGACAAGTTTAAAACGTGCGGATTCCTTGGCTATTGCTATGGAAGCGCGTGGTTATAAGGGGGGGAAAGGCAGAAGTCAATACAGACAATTGAAATGGACTCGAAAGGATACGCTGACCATTCTTGTTGTTCTCGTACTTGGTTGTTGTTTATTTTTCTTAAAATCTTAGTAGCTTTCAGGAATTGATAAAAAAGTTACTGTAACAGTTTTTGATATAAAGGTAGGGATATGAACCGTTTTAAAAAATCAAAATATGTCATTATTGTTTTTGTCACTGTTCTGCTTGTGTCAGCTCTCTTAGCGACGACTTATTCAAGCACAATTGTGACAAAATTAGGCGATGGAATCTCATTGGTTGATAGGGTTGTGCAAAAACCGTTTCAGTGGTTTGATTCTGTCAAATCAGATTTGGCTCATTTGACACGAACTTATAATGAAAATGAAAGTTTGAAGAAACAGATTTACCAGTTAGAAGTTAAATCAAATGAGGCGGAAAGTTTAAAGACAGAAAATGAACAATTGCGTCAATTGCTTGTTATGAAGTCCAAGTTGCAAGCTACAAAGACTTTGGCAGCAGATGTTATTATGCGTTCTCCGGTATCTTGGAAGCAGGAATTGACCTTAGATGTAGGTAAATCAAAAGGGGCTTCTGAGAACATGTTAGCTATTGCAAATGGTGGCTTGATTGGGAGTGTTTCAAAAGTAGAGGAGAACTCTACTATGGTCAACCTTTTGACAAATACGGAAAATGCAGATAAGATTTCTGTTAAAATTCAACACGGCACTACCACAATTTATGGAATTGTTGTTGGCTACGACAAGGAAAATGAAGTTCTTAAAATTAGCCAATTAAATAGCAATAGCGATATTAGTACAGGCGATAAGGTGACAACGGGTGGATTAGGAAACTTTAACGTTGCGGATATTCCTGTTGGTGAAGTGGTTGCCACAACGCATAGTACAGACTATTTGACACGAGAAGTAACTGTTAAATTGAGTGCAGATACTCATAATGTGGATGTGATAGAATTAGTGGGGAATTCATAATGAGACAGTTGAAGCGGGTTGGAGTGTTTTTATTGCTTCCTTTCTTTGTTCTAATTGACGCCCATATTAGCCAGCTTCTGGGCTCATTTTTCCCCCATGTACATTTGGCTAGTCATTTTCTTTTTCTATTTCTATTATTTGAGACGATAGAAGTATCAGAGTATTTCTACCTAGTCTATTGTTTTGTGATAGGCTTGGTTTACGATGTTTACTTTTTCCATCTAATAGGGATTGCAACTCTCTTATTTATCTTACTGGGAGCCTTTCTTCATAAATTGAATAGTGTTATTTTATTGAATCGTTGGACAAGAATCTTGGCTATGATTGTTATGAGTTTTCTATTTGATATGGGAGCTTATCTCTTTGCATTAGCGGTAGGTTTAACTCTAGATAGTCTGCCGATATTTATCGTTTACAGTCTAGTACCATCAATGATTTTAAATCTTGTGTGGATGCTTATTTTTCAGTTTATTTTTGAAAAATATTATCTATAAGAAAGAAACAAAAATGTAACAAAGGCGTAATATTCATTAGGCCTTTTTTTGGTATACTAGTATTGTCTTTAAAAGAAGGAGTATCTACGTAATATGAAGAAAAAAATCTTAGCGTCACTTTTATTAAGTACAGTAATGGTTTCTCAAGTAGCTGTTTTAACAACTGCGCATGCAGAAACGACTGATGACAAAATTGCTGCTCAAGATAATAAAATTAGTAACTTAACAGCACAACAACAAGAAGCCCAAAAACAAGTTGACCAAATTCAGGAACAAGTATCAGCTATTCAAGCTGAGCAATCTAACTTGCAAGCTGAAAATGATAGATTACAAGCAGAATCTAAAAAACTTGAGAATGAGATTACAGAACTTTCTAAAAACATTGTATCTCGCAATGATTCTTTGGAAAAACAAGCCCGTAGTGCTCAAACAAATGGAGCTGCAACTAGCTACATTAATACAATTGTAAACTCAAAATCAATTACAGAAGCTATTTCACGTGTTGCAGCAATGAATGAAATTGTATCTGCTAACAACAAAATGTTGGAACAACAAAAAGCAGATAAAAAAGCAATTTCTGAGAAGCAAGTGGCAAACAATGACGCAATTAATACAGTAATTGCAAATCAACAGAAATTGTCTGATGATGCACAAGCTCTAACAACGAAACAAGCTGAGTTGAAGGCTGCAGAATTAAATCTTGCTGCTGAAAAAGCGACAGCAGAAGATGAAAAAGCAAGTTTGCTAGAGAAAAAAGCAGAAGCAGAAGCGGCAGCAAAAGCAGCAGCAGCGGCAGAAACAGCTTATAAAGAAAAACAAGCTAGCCAACAACAATCAGTACTTGCTTCAGCAAACACTAACTTAACAGCTCAAGTGCAAGCAGTATCTGAATCTGCAGCAGCACCTGTCCGTGCAAAAGTTCGTCCAACATACAGTACAAACGCTTCAAGTTATCCAATTGGAGAATGTACATGGGGAGTTAAAACATTAGCACCTTGGGCTGGAGACTATTGGGGTAATGGAGCACAGTGGGCTACAAGCGCAGCTGCTGCAGGATTCCGTACAGGTTCAACACCTCAAGTTGGTGCGATTGCATGTTGGAATGATGGTGGATATGGACACGTAGCAGTAGTTACAGCTGTTTCATCATCAACAAGTATTCAAGTATCAGAATCAAATTATGCAGGTAATCGCACACTTGGAAATCACCGTGGATGGTTCAATCCAACAACAACTTCTGAAGGTTTTGTTACATATATTTATGCAGATTAATTTACAGAGGGACTCGAATAGAGCCCTCTTTTCAGGTTTTACCATGATAATCCCTATTAAAAATTATATCAAAATAGCTTGAAAATATTGGAAAAGTATGGTAAAATGAAAATTGTCGTGTGAACGATAATACTCATTCTTGATGAATTGTGAAGCAGTTGCCCTTGGGTCGTTTTGCGAGTTGAAGTCAAGAAGAGGAAAAAAACAAAAAGGAGAAATACTCATGGCAGTAATTTCAATGAAACAACTTCTTGAGGCTGGTGTACACTTTGGTCACCAAACTCGTCGCTGGAACCCTAAGATGGCTAAGTACATCTTTACTGAGCGTAACGGAATTCACGTTATCGACTTGCAACAAACTGTAAAATACGCTGACCAAGCTTACGATTTCATGCGTGATGCAGCAGCTAACGATGCAGTTGTATTGTTTGTTGGTACTAAGAAGCAAGCGGCTGATGCAGTTGCTGAAGAAGCAGTACGTTCAGGTCAATACTTCATCAACCACCGTTGGTTGGGTGGAACTCTTACAAACTGGGGAACAATCCAAAAACGTATCGCTCGTTTGAAAGAAATCAAACGTATGGAAGAAGATGGAACTTTCGAAGTTCTTCCTAAGAAAGAAGTTGCACTTCTTAACAAACAACGTGCACGTCTTGAAAAATTCTTGGGTGGTATCGAAGATATGCCTCGTATTCCAGATGTGATGTACGTAGTTGACCCACATAAAGAGCAAATCGCTGTTAAAGAAGCTAAGAAATTGGGAATCCCAGTTGTAGCGATGGTTGACACAAACACTGATCCAGATGATATCGATGTAATCATCCCAGCTAACGATGACGCTATCCGCGCTGTTAAATTGATTACAGCTAAATTGGCTGACGCTATCATCGAAGGACGTCAAGGTGAAGATGCGGCAGCGGTTGAAGCAGAATTTGCAGCTTCAGAAACTCAAGCAGATTCAATTGAAGAAATCGTTGAAGTTGTAGAAGGCGACAACGCTTAATTTATATAAATAGTAATTACCTAGGAGGGCGGGGCTTAGCCCGGCTCTCCTATTTTTAAAAAATATAGGAGAATCAAAATGGCAGAAATTACAGCTAAACTTGTAAAAGAGTTGCGTGAAAAATCTGGTGCCGGTGTTATGGACGCTAAAAAAGCGCTTGTAGAAACAGACGGTGACATCGAAAAAGCGATTGAATTGCTTCGTGAAAAAGGTATGGCTAAGGCAGCTAAAAAAGCTGACCGTGTTGCTGCAGAAGGTTTGACTGGTGTTTATGTTAATGGTAATGTTGCAGCAGTTATTGAAGTAAACGCTGAAACTGACTTCGTTGCGAAAAACGCTCAATTCGTTGAATTGGTAAATACCACAGCTAAAGTTATTGCTGAAGGAAAACCTGCTAACAATGAAGAAGCTCTTGCTTTGACAATGCCTTCAGGTGAAACTCTTGAAGCTGCATACGTATCTGCAACAGCAACTATTGGAGAAAAAATATCATTCCGTCGCTTTGCATTGATTGAAAAAACAGACGCACAACACTTTGGAGCATACCAACATAACGGTGGACGTATCGGTGTTATTTCAGTGGTTGAAGGTGGAGACGAAGCACTTGCTAAACAATTGTCAATGCACATCGCAGCGATGAAACCAACAGTTCTTTCTTACAAAGAATTGGATGAACAATTCGTTAAAGATGAGTTGGCACAATTGAACCACGTTATCGACCAAGATAACGAAAGCCGTTCAATGGTTAACAAACCAGCTCTTCCACACTTGAAGTATGGATCAAAATCTCAATTGACTGATGAAGTGATTGCTCAAGCTGAAGCTGACATCAAAGCTGAGTTGGCTGCAGAAGGCAAACCAGAAAAAATCTGGGACAAAATTATCCCAGGTAAAATGGATCGCTTCATGCTTGACAACACTAAAGTTGACCAAGCTTACACACTTCTTGCACAAGTTTACATCATGGATGATAGCAAGACAGTTGAAGCATACCTTGAATCAGTTAACGCTTCAGTAGTTGAGTTCGCTCGCTTTGAAGTTGGTGAAGGTATCGAAAAAGCTGCAAACGACTTTGAGGCTGAAGTTGCAGCTACAATGGCAGCAGCCTTGAATAACTAATTATAGAAAGGAAGTAAATTTGCTTCCTTTTTCTATACAGTCGATCCCTATATGGAGAGCTTCCTATTTTCAAGGTAAAAATAAAAAGCCCTATAATAAGGGCCAATTGTATTTAGGAGACTAAACTTCAAATTCATAGAGTGCTGTAGAGAGATAACGTTCACCGTTATCTGGTGCTAGAGCAAGGACTTTTTTACCTGTACCTAATTTTTTGGCAATCTCGATGGCTCCGTAGATAGCTGCAGCTGAAGAAATCCCTACAAGGAAACCTTCTTTTCCACCAATTTCACGGCCTAGTGCTAGAGCATCGTCTGACGTTACACGAACGATACCATCATAAGCCTTTGTATCAAGTGTATCAGGAATAAATCCAGCTGAGATACCTTGAATTTTGTGAGGACCAGGTTTTTCACCAGATAGAATAGCAGATTCATTAGCTTCCACTGCATAAACTTGAATGTTTGAATTTGCTGATTTGAGTGCATGAGAAACACCAGAAATCGTTCCACCGGTACCAACTCCAGCAACAAAGGCATCTAATCCATCTTTACCGAAAGCGGCTAATATCTCAGCTCCTGTTGTTCTTTCGTGTACTTCTGGATTAGCTGGATTGTCAAATTGAAGAGGAAGGAAACCATCGCGTTCAGCAGCGATTTCTTGGGCCTTGGCAATAGCACCTTTCATTCCTTCGCTACCAGGAGTTAGGACGAGTTCAGCACCATAAGCTTGGATAATTTTACGTCGTTCTACACTCATCGTTTCAGGCATAACGATGACGACTTTATACCCTTTAGCAGCACCTACCCATGAAAGTCCAATACCAGTGTTTCCACTTGTTGCTTCAACAATGGTAGAACCAAGTTTCAGAATACCGTCTTGTTCAGCTTTTTCAATCATGCTAAGCGCAATACGGTCTTTTACAGATGAGCCAGGGTTAAATGCTTCAAGCTTTACATAAACGTCTGCAGCACCTTCTGGCACTATGTTGTTGAGTTTAACAATCGGTGTTTGTCCGATTAGTTCAGTAATGTTGTTATAAATAGACATATGAATACCTCTTTGTATAAGATATTTCTAGTATAACGCTATCTATACTATTTGTAAAATATAGAAATCCTATCGGAGCGATAGGATTTTTTTATATCATAGGTCTAAGCCATTAATTTTCAAGCGATTGTGATAAGCTAATTCTAGTAAATAGGTGTAAAGTGGAACGATATCCGTTTTCTTAGGGAATTCAAATTTATGAGCATTAAAATGCTCATTATGTGCTTTTAGAAAGATATTTTCTAGATAAGTAATCGTTATTTCACTATCATCTATACCTGCTCCTGCAGTTTCCATTTCAACGTTAACAATATTCATCAAAAAAATTGATTTAACGGACATCTTACGACCAGTAGCGCCTTGTTTATCTGTAAAGATAATACGGATATTTGTAAATATAATTGAGTCACGAATCAGTTTATATCCACTTTGAATTTCTTCATTTTCTAGTAGATATTGTCCATATTCCTTGATAAGAGTTTCTTTGTTTTGCTCGCTAAGGTTACCAGCGAGTCCTTGAATGAATTTTCCAAATGCCATCTTTTTCTCCTTTGTTTACACTAAGTTTACAGGAATTTCAACTTCACGTAAACCTTTATCAGTTAAAGTAACTTTTCCATTAAAAAAATCCACCAGTGCAGCTTTAATATTATCTTTTTCTTCTTTATCAACATAAATCATCGTATCGACTTGATCTGTAAAGTTTGTCTCAAGTTCCATAAGATCATGTTCCTTAAGGAAGCTACTGTACTCTTGGTACTGAGCGTAAGACATTTGAATAGCAATGCCAGCTTGTTCCTTTATTTCAATGATGCCAATTTCCTTGACAGCTAAAGCAACACTGCCGGCGTAAGCACGAATCAATCCTCCAGCGCCTAGCTTAATGCCTCCAAAGTAGCGTGTCACTACTACACAGACATTAGTAAGATTGTGATTTTCTAGTACCCCAAGCATGGGAACGCCAGCAGTACCATTGGGTTCACCATCATCACTTGTCCGTTTAATTTCACTACGTTCCCCAATAATAAAGGCTGAGCAGTTATGCGTAGCTTTGTAGTGTTCTTTTTTGATAGCAGTAATGAAGCCACGAGCTTCTTCCTCGCTATAAACACGCTTGGCATGACAGATAAAGCGTGATTTTTTGATTTCTTCTTGGACTTGACCGTCCTCTTTAATTGTTCTAAATTCCATGATTTAATTGTACTAAAAAATCATCTAAAGTGCTAGGCTTTTACGAATAAAGAAGTATGAAAGTAAATCCAAATTATCTCGGTCGTTTGTTTACTGAGAATGAATTAACAGAAGAGGAGCGTCAGTTGGCTGAGAAACTTCCAGCAATGAGAAAGGAGAAGGGGAAATTGTTCTGCCAACGTTGTAATAGTACTATTCTAGAAGAATGGTATTTGCCCATCGGTGCTTACTATTGTCGGGAGTGCTTAATTATGAAGCGAGTTAGGAGTGATCAAGCTTTATACTATTTTCCGCAGGAGGTTTTTCCGAAGCATGATGTTCTCAAATGGCGTGGTCAATTAACTTCTTTTCAAGAGAAGGTGTCAGAGGGACTGATTCGAGCGGTAGACAAGCAGGAGCCAACCTTGGTACATGCGGTGACAGGAGCTGGAAAGACAGAGATGATTTATCAAGTAGTAGCTAAAGTGATCAATGCGGGTGGTGCAGTATGTTTGGCTAGTCCTCGAATAGATGTTTGTTTGGAGCTGTACAAGCGCCTGCAAAAGGATTTTGCTTGTGAGATAGCCCTCCTACATGGAGAATCGGAACCTTATTTTAGAACACCACTAGTTGTTGCGACAACCCATCAGTTATTAAAATTTTATCAAGCTTTTGATTTACTGATAGTAGATGAAGTAGATGCCTTTCCTTATGTTGACAATCCCACGCTTTACCACGCTGTCAAGAATAGTGTAAAGGAGAATGGACTGAGAATCTTTTTAACAGCGACTTCGACCGATGAGTTAGATAGGAAGGTTCGCATAGGAGAACTAAAACGATTGAGCTTGCCAAGACGATTTCATGGAAATCCATTGATTATTCCTAAGCCAGTTTGGTTATCGGATTTTAATCACTGTTTAGAGAAAAATCGGTTGTCACCAAAGTTAAAATCTTATATTGAGAAGCAGAGAAAGACAGCTTATCCGTTACTCATTTTTGCATCAGAAATTAAAAAAGGGGAGCAGCTAAAAGAAATCTTACAGGAGCAATTTCCAAATGAGAAAATTGGCTTTGTATCTTCTGTAACAGAAGATAGATTAGAGCAGGTACAAGCTTTTCGAGATGGAGAACTGACAATACTTATCAGTACGACGATATTGGAGCGTGGAGTTACCTTTCCTTGCGTGGATGTTTTCGTAGTAGAGGCCAACCATCGTTTGTTTACCAAGTCTAGTTTGATTCAGATTGGTGGACGAGTTGGACGAAGCATGGATAGACCTACAGGAGATTTACTTTTCTTCCATGACGGGTTAAATACTTCAATCAAGAAGGCAATTAAGGAAATTCAGCAGATGAATAAGGAGGCGGGGCTATGAAGTGCTTATTGTGTGGGCAGACTATGAAGGTTGTTTTAACTTTTAGTAGTCTCTTACTTCTGAAGAATGATGACTCTTGTCTTTGTTCAGATTGTGACTCTACTTTTGAGAGGATTGGAGAAGAATATTGTCCAAACTGTATGAAAAAAGGGTTGTCAACAAAGTGTCAAGATTGTCAATTTTGGTGTAAAGAAGGAATTGAGGTCAGTCATAGAGCGATTTTTATTTACAATCAAGCTATGAAGGATTTTTTCAGTCGGTATAAGTTTGATGGAGACTTCCTTTTAAGAAAAGTTTTTGCTTCAGTTTTAAGTGAGGAGTTAAAAAAGTACAAAGGGTACCAATTTGTTGTAATTCCCCTAAGTCCTGAAAGATTGCTTGAGAGGGGATTTAATCAGGTTGAGGGATTGGTAGAGGCAGCAGGTTTTTCGTATCTGGATTTAATAGAGAAAAGAGAAGAAAGAGCCAGTTCTTCTAAAAGTCGCTCAGAACGCTTGGAGACAGAACTTCCTTTCTTTGTTAAAAGTGGAGTCAGCATTCCTAAGAAAATCCTACTTATAGATGATATTTATACTACAGGAACAACTATAAATCGTGTGAAGAAACTGCTGGAAGAAGCTGGTGCTGAGGATGTAAAAACATTTTCCCTTGTAAGATGAGGAAAAAATTTGCAAAAATAAAATGAAAGCGTTATAATGAAATCAGAAAAACAAAAATGTTTAGAAAGAAGGTACTCATATGATTAAATATAGTATCCGTGGTGAAAACCTAGAAGTAACAGAAGCAATTCGTGATTATGTAGTTTCTAAACTCGAAAAGATCGAAAAGTATTTTCAAGCTGAACAAGAGTTGGATGCTCGAGTTAACTTGAAGGTGTATCGTGAAAAAACTGCTAAAGTGGAGGTAACGATTCCACTTGGATCAATTACTCTTCGTGCAGAAGATGTGTCTCAAGATATGTATGGTTCAATTGACCTTGTAACCGATAAAATTGAACGTCAGATTCGTAAAAATAAAACAAAAATCGAGCGTAAAAATAAAAATAAGGTAGCAACTAGTCAATTATTTACAGATGCTTTGGTGGAAGATCCAAATGTTGTCCAGTCTAGAGTTGTTCGTTCAAAACAAATTGATTTAAAACCAATGGATTTGGAAGAAGCTATTCTACAGATGGATTTGTTGGGACATGATTTCTTTATCTATGTGGATGTTGAAGATCAAACAACTAATGTGATTTATCGTCGTGAGGATGGCGAAATTGGTCTTTTAGAAGTTAAAGAATCTTAATTGGAATATGTGTAAAGGTAGGTTTACTGAATTGTAAACCTCCTTTTTCTTATAATTGATATAATTACTGATTACACTTTTAAAAAGTCGCTTTTTGGTGGTTATTATGGTATAATGGGTGCCAAGAGGTTTGGAATGAAAAAATTTTATGTAAGTCCTATTTTCCCCTTAATATTAGGAATAGTGGCGTTCGGAGTGCTATCTGTGCAACTTGTTTTTGTAACGAATACACTGGTAACGCTATTTCTTTTGCTACTTATTTTGGGTTCATATAGTTTATTATTCATCCATCAGAGAGATTATTACTCAAAGAGTGAAGTAGAACAAATCCAGTATGTAAACCACCAAGCTGAAGAAAGTTTGACAACCTTGTTAGAACAGATGCCTGTCGGAGTTATTAAATTAGACTTGTTGTCAGGTGAAGTTGAATGGTTTAATCCTTATGCTGAATTGATTTTGACTAATGAAGTGGGCGAGATTGATGTAGCATTAATTCAAACAATTATCAAGGCATCGGTAGGAAATCCAGGTTCTTATGCGACCTTAGGTGAGACCCGCTATTCGGTTCATATGGACAAGGTATCTGGAGTTCTTTACTTCTTTGATGTGTCTGGAGAATACGAAGCGACTGTTGAGTTAGTAACGAGTCGACCTGTGATTGGGATTGTTTCTGTTGACAACTATGATGACTTAGAAGATGAAACATCGGAGTCTGATATCAGTCATATTAACAGTTTTGTAGCCAATTTTGTTTCAGAATTTGCTGGGAAACACGCCATGTTCTCCCGTCGAGTGAGTATGGACCGTTTTTATCTATTTACGGACTACACGGTACTTGAGGGACTAATGAATGATAAATTTTCTGTTATCGATGCTTTCAGAGAAGAGGCGAAACAGAGACAGTTGCCCTTGACTTTAAGTATGGGATTTTCTTATGGTGATGGAAATCATGATGAGATAGGGAAAGTTGCATTGCTCAACTTGAACTTGGCTGAAGTGCGTGGTGGCGACCAGGTGGTTGTCAAGGAAAACGACGAAACGAAAAATCCAGTTTATTTTGGTGGTGGGTCTGCTGCCTCAATCAAGCGTACCCGTACCCGTACGCGCGCTATGATGACAGCTATTTCAGATAAGATTCGGAGTGTGGATCAGGTTTTTGTAGTTGGTCACAAAAATCTAGATATGGATGCTTTGGGTTCTGCTGTAGGTATGCAGTTATTTGCCAGCAATGTGACTGAAAATAGCTATGCTCTTTATGACGAAGAACAAATGTCGCCGGATATTGAACGAGCTGTTTCATTCTTAGAAAAAGAAGGAGTTACAAAGTTGTTGTCTGTTAAGGACGCAATGGGGATGGTGACCAATCGTTCTTTGTTGATTCTTGTAGACCATTCAAAGACAGCTTTAACTTTATCAAAAGATTTTTATGATTTATTTACCCAAACCATCGTTATTGACCACCACAGACGGGATCAGGATTTTCCAGATAATGCAGTTATCACTTATATCGAAAGTGGTGCAAGTAGTGCCAGTGAGTTGGTAACAGAATTGATTCAGTTCCAAAATTCTAAGAAGAATCGTCTGACTCGTATGCAAGCAAGTGTCTTGATGGCTGGTATGATGCTGGATACTAAAAATTTTACCTCGCGAGTGACCAGTCGAACATTTGATGTTGCTAGCTATCTCAGAACGCGCGGAAGTGATAGTATTGCTATCCAGGAAATGGCTGCGACCGATTTTGAAGAATATCGTGAGGTCAATGAACTTATTTTACAGGGGCGTAAATTAGGTTCAGATGTACTCATAGCAGAGGCTAAGGACTCGAAATGCTATGATACAGTTGTTATTAGTAAGGCAGCAGATGCCATGTTAGCTATGTCAGGTATTGAAGCGAGTTTTGTTCTTGCGAAGAATACACAAGGATTTATCTCTATCTCAGCTCGAAGTCGTAGTAAATTGAATGTACAACGGATTATGGAAGAGCTGGGAGGTGGAGGTCACTTTAATTTAGCAGCAGCTCAAATTAAGGATTTAACCTTGTCAGAAGCAGGTGAAAAACTGACAGAAATTGTATTAAATGAAATAAAGGAAAAGGAGAAAGAAGAATGAAAGTAATCTTTTTAGCAGATGTCAAAGGAAAAGGTAAAAAAGGCGAAATTAAGGAAGTACCAACAGGGTATGCGCAAAACTTTCTTATCAAAAAGAACCTAGCCAAAGAAGCAACTGCTCAAGCTGTAGGTGAACTTCGTGGTAAACAAAAATCCGAAGAGAAAGCTCACGCTGAGATGATTGCAGAAGCAAAAGCAATTAAAGCTCAACTTGAAGCAGAAGAAACGGTTGTAGAATTCGTTGAAAAGGTTGGTCCAGATGGCCGTACCTTTGGTTCTATTACCAATAAGAAAATTGCAGAAGAATTGCAAAAGCAATTTGGAATTAAGATTGATAAACGTCATATTCAAGTACAAGCTCCTATTCGAGCAGTTGGTTTGATTGATGTACCAGTGAAAATCTATCAAGATATCACAAGTGTGATCAATCTTCGTGTGAAAGAAGGGTAAATTTACACTTTCTTGACAAGATTGTAAAAGGAAGGGAAGTCTGATGGCAGAAGTAGAAGAGTTACGAGTACAACCTCAAGATATCTTAGCTGAGCAATCCGTTTTAGGGGCTATCTTTATTGACGAGAGTAAGCTTGTTTTTGTGCGAGAATATATTGAGTCTCGGGACTTTTTTAGGTATGCCCATCGTTTGATTTTCCAAGCTATGGTCGATTTATCCGACCGTGGTGATGCTATAGATGCAACAACGGTTCGTACCATTCTTGATAATCAAGGTGATTTGCAGAATATTGGTGGCTTGTCTTACTTAGTTGAGATTGTCAATTCTGTGCCAACTTCTGCTAATGCGGAGTATTATGCTAAGATTGTTGCAGAAAAGGCTATGCTACGGCGCTTAATCGCCAAGTTGACAGAGTCTGTCAATCAAGCTTACGAGGCTTCGCAACCAGCTGATGAAATCATTGCTCAGGCAGAAAAAGGACTGATTGATGTCAGTGAAAATGCTAATCGAAGTGGATTTAAGAACATTCGAGATGTATTGAATGTCAACTTTGGAAATCTGGAAGCTCGCTCGCAACAAACGACCGATATTACAGGTATTGCGACAGGCTATCGTGATTTAGATCATATGACGACTGGTCTTCATGAGGAGGAGTTGATTATCTTAGCAGCTCGTCCGGCGGTTGGTAAGACAGCCTTTGCCTTGAATATCGCTCAGAACATTGGGACTAAGTTGGACAAAACGGTTGCTATTTTTTCACTGGAAATGGGTGCGGAAAGTCTAGTGGATCGTATGTTGGCGGCAGAAGGTTTGGTGGAATCCCATTCTATCCGTACGGGGCAATTGACCGATGAGGAATGGCAAAAGTATACCATTGCTCAAGGGAATCTAGCCAACGCGAGTATCTATATCGATGATACACCAGGGATTCGAATCACGGAAATTCGTTCTCGCTCACGCAAACTTGCTCAAGAAACTGGAAATCTTGGTTTGATTTTGATAGACTATTTGCAGCTTATCACGGGAACTGGTCGGGAAAATCGTCAACAAGAGGTTTCAGAAATTTCACGTCAGTTGAAAATTTTAGCTAAGGAACTGAAGGTTCCAGTAATTGCTCTGAGTCAGTTGTCTCGTGGTGTAGAACAACGTCAGGATAAGAGACCGGTCCTATCTGATATTCGTGAATCGGGATCTATCGAGCAGGATGCTGATATCGTAGCCTTTCTTTATCGCGACGACTACTATGAGCGTGGTGGTGAAGAAGAGGAAGGCATACCAAATAATAAGGTAGAAGTTATTATTGAGAAAAACCGTAGTGGAGCTCGTGGAACAGTGGAATTAATTTTTCAAAAAGAATACAATAAATTTTCAAGTATCTCAAAAAGGGAGGAAATAAGATGACAGATGCATTTACAGATGTAGCTAAGATGAAAAAAATCAAAGAAGAAATCAAGGCACATGAGGGTCATGTAATTGAAATGACTTTGGAAAATGGACGTAAGCGCCAAAAAAATAGATTGGGTAAGCTAATTGAGGTTTATCCATCCCTATTTATCGTGGAGTTTGGGAACGTTGAAGGAGATAAACAAGCTAATGTTTATGTTGAATCCTTTACTTACTCAGATATCCTTACAGAAAAGAATTTGATTCATTATTTGGACTAAAGTGAGAAATTTTCTCACTTTTTCTTTTTTCTCCGAATAATTTAAGTGAAGGTAATCTTCGATTTATATTATTTTCAAGGAGGAAGAATGAAAGTTTTACCATTCAAAGTAACAGAGACAGGATTTTCTTTTAGAAAATCAGTAAAAAAGGTTGTTCCCTTTTTATTAGTAGGATTGATGCTAGCAACTGGTGATAGTGTATCTGCCTATTCCGGAGGAAATGGGTCGATTGCGCGTGGAGATGATTATCCTTCTTACTATAAAAATGGGAGCCAGGAGATTGACAAGTGGCGCATGTACTCTCGTCAGTGTACTTCATTTGCAGCCTTTCGCTTGAGTAGTGTCAATGGTTTTGAGATTCCAGGAGCTTATGGAAATGCGAATGAATGGGGCTATCGTGCTCGTCGTGAAGGCTATCGTGTAGATAGTGTACCAACGATTGGATCTATTGCTTGGTCTACTGCAGGAGGATATGGTCATGTTGCTTGGGTTTCAAATGTAATGGGGGATAATATAGAAATTGAGGAATACAACTATGGTTATACAGGCTCCTACAATAAACGAATTATAAAAGCGAATACAATGACAGGATTTATTCATTTTAAAGATTTGGATGGAGGGAATGTCGTAAGTAGTAGCAACGTATTCAATAGTCAACCTTTGTCTTCTTCAGGAGGAACACATTATTTTAAGAATAAGGCAGCTATTAAAAATCAACCTTTAGCTAGTGCAACTTCAATTGCCTATTATTCTCCAGGTGAGAGTGTTCATTATGATCAGATACTTGAAAAAGATGGATACAAGTGGTTGAGTTATATATCTTATAGTGGGAGTCGTCGTTATATTCAGCTAGAGGAGGTGAATTCTTCACAGAATTATCAGAATCAATCAGGAAATAGCTCTAACTATGGATCCAATAGTAGTTCAACTGTCGGTTGGAAGAAAATAAATGGTAGTTGGTATCATTTCAAATCAAATGGATCTAAATCAACAGGCTGGTTAAAGGATGGTTCTAGCTGGTATTATTTGAATTCATCTGGTGAAATGCAGACAGGTTGGTTAAAGGAAAATGGGGTTTGGTATTATCTGGATGGTTCAGGGGCGATGAAAACAGGTTGGTATCAAGTGTCTGGTAAGTGGTATTATTCTTACTCTTCAGGTGCCTTAGCTGTCAATACGACGGTGGATGGCTATAGAGTAAATAGTGATGGAGAACGAGTATAGAAAATTGGAGTAGGAAATTTTTCCTGCTCTTTTCTGTAAGCAGTTTCCTTGACATTTTTTTTATTTTGCGCTATCATATGTCCATATAATATATGGGAGTCTGTGTACAGTCTGAGAGGAAGTGTTAAACTTCGACCGCACCTGATCTGGGTAATGCCAGCGTAGGGAACGATACTTAGTCTATTCTTGACCTTTTTCCATATATGGTAAAGGTTTTTCTTTTTGTAAAAAGGAAAACGAGAAGAGGAGGTTTTTATGAAAGCAAGCATTGCCTTGCAAGTTTTACCCCTAGTACAGGGGATTGATCGGATTGCTGTTATCGATCAAGTCATTGCTTATCTGCAAGCTCAGTCCGTGACCATGGTGGTGACACCATTTGAAACGGTCTTGGAAGGGGAATTTGATGAGCTCATGCGCATTCTTAAAGAAGCGCTGGAAGTAGCAGGGCAGGAGGCAGACAATGTCTTTGCCAATGTCAAAATAAATGTAGGAGATATTTTAAGTATTGATGAGAAACTTGAAAAGTATACTGAGACGACACATTAGTTTATTGGGTTTTCTAGGGATCTTGTCAATCTGGCAGTTAGCAGGTTTTCTTAAACTTCTCCCCAAGTTTATCCTGCCGACACCTCTTGAAATTCTCCAGTCCTTTGTTCGTGATAGAGAATTTCTCTGGCACCATAGCTGGGCGACCTTGAGAGTGGCTTTGCTAGGTCTAATTTTGGGAGTCTTGATTGCCTGTCTCATGGCTGTGCTCATGGATAGTTTGACTTGGCTTAATGACCTGATTTACCCTATGATGGTGGTTGTTCAGACTATCCCGACTATTGCCATAGCCCCTATTCTGGTCTTGTGGTTAGGTTATGGGATTTTGCCCAAGATTGTCTTGATTATCTTGACGACAACCTTTCCAATCATCGTCAGTATTTTGGACGGTTTTAGGCATTGTGACAAGGATATGCTGACCTTGTTTAGTCTGATGTGGGCCAAGCCTTGGCAAATCCTATGGCATTTTAAAATTCCAGTCAGCCTGCCTTACTTTTATGCAGGTCTGAGGGTCAGTGTCTCCTACGCTTTTATCACAACAGTGGTATCTGAGTGGTTGGGAGGCTTTGAAGGACTAGGTGTCTACATGATTCAGTCCAAGAAACTGTTTCAGTATGATACTATGTTTGCTATTATTATTCTGGTATCGATTATCAGCCTTCTTGGTATGAAATTGGTCGATGTCAGTGAAAAATATGTTATTAAATGGAAACGTTCGTAGAATGAGAATGTTTCTGAAAAAGAAAAGAGGAAATCAAAATGAAAAAAACATGGAAAGTGTTTTTAACGCTTGTGACAGCTCTTGTAGCTGTTGTGCTTGTGGCCTGTGGCCAAGGAACTGCTTCTAAGGATAACAAAGAGGTAGAACTCAAGAAGATTGACTTTATCCTAGACTGGACACCAAATACCAACCACACAGGGCTTTATGTGGCCAAGGAAAAAGGTTATTTCAAAGAAGCTGGAGTGGATGTTGATTTGAAATTGCCACCAGAAGAAAGTTCTTCTGATTTGGTTATCAATGGTAAGGCACCATTTGCAGTGTATTTCCAAGACTACATGGCTAAAAAATTGGAAAAAGGTGCAGGAATTACTGCCGTTGCAGCTATCGTAGAACACAATACATCAGGAATCATCTCTCGTAAATCTGATAATGTAAGCAGTCCAAAGGACTTGGTTGGTAAGAAATACGGAACTTGGAATGACCCAACTGAACTTGCTATGTTGAAAACATTGGTAGAGTCACAAGGTGGGGACTTTGATAAAGTCGAAAAAGTACCAAACAACGATTCAAACTCTATCACACCGATTGCCAATGGAGTATTTGACACTGCTTGGATCTACTACGGTTGGGATGGTATCCTTGCCAAATCTCAAGGTGTAGATGCTAATTTCATGTACTTGAAAGACTACGTTAAAGAATTTGACTACTACTCACCAGTTATCATCGCCAACAACGACTATTTGAAAGACAACAAAGAAGAAGCTCGTAAAGTCATCCAAGCCATCAAAAAAGGCTACCAATACGCTATGGAACACCCAGAGGAAGCTGCAGATATCCTCATCAAGAATGCACCTGAACTGCAGGAAAAACGTGACTTTGTCATCGAATCTCAAAAATACTTGTCAAAAGAATACGCAAGCGACAAGGAAAAATGGGGTCAATTTGATGCAGCTCGCTGGAACGCCTTCTACAAATGGGATAAAGAAAATGGTATCCTTAAAGAAGACTTGACAGACAAAGGCTTCACCAACGAATTTGTGAAATAATGACAGAAATTAGACTAGAACACGTCAGTTATGCCTATGGTCAAGAGAGGATTTTAGAGGATATCAATCTGAAAGTGACTTCAGGTGAAGTGGTTTCTATCCTAGGCCCAAGTGGTGTTGGAAAGACCACCCTCTTTAATCTAATCGCTGGTATTTTAGAAGTCCAGTCAGGGCGAATTGTCCTTGATGGTGAAGAAAATCCCAAGGGGCGCGTGAGTTATATGTTGCAAAAGGACTTGCTCTTGGAGCACAAAATAGTTCTTGGTAATATCATTCTGCCCCTCTTGATTCAAAAAGTGGATAAGGCAGAAGCTATTGCCCGAGCGGATGAAATTCTTGCGACCTTCCAGTTGACAGCTGTACGGGACAAGTATCCTCATGAACTCAGCGGCGGGATGCGCCAGCGTGTAGCCTTGCTTCGAACCTACCTTTTCGGGCACAAGCTCTTTCTCTTGGATGAGGCCTTTAGCGCTTTGGATGAGATGACCAAGATGGAACTCCACGCTTGGTATCTGGAGATTCACAAGCAGTTACAACTGACAACATTGATTATCACGCATAGTATCGAGGAGGCTCTCAGTCTCAGCGACCGCATCTATATCTTGAAAAATCGCCCTGGGCAGATTGTTTCAGAAATTAAACTAGATTGGTCTGAAGATGAGGACAAGGAAGTCCAAAAGATTGCCTACAAACGTCAAATCTTGGCAGAATTAGGCTTAGATAAGTAGAAAAATAGGGAGTTGGTGAAGATTATCCTTTACCAGCGCCCTTTTTCTTTTAAAAATAAGAAAATTTCGGTATAATAGTCAAAGATAGTCAAGGTTTAAAGAGAGGTGGGTTTGTAATGAGATTTAAAAATACATCGGATCATATTGAGGCCTACATCAAGGCGATTTTAGATCAATCTGGTATCGTGGAGTTGCAACGTAGTCAGTTGGCAGATACTTTTCAGGTTGTTCCTAGTCAGATTAACTATGTGATCAAGACACGCTTTACGGAAAGTAGAGGCTACTTGGTTGAAAGTAAGCGTGGTGGCGGAGGCTATATTCGTATAGGACGGATTGAGTTTTCTAGTCATCATGAAATGCTCAGGGAGCTGCTTTACTCAATTGGTGAGAGGGTCAGTCAAGAAATTTATGAGGATATTCTGCAGCTTTTGGTTGAGCAGGAATTGATGACCAAGCAGGAGATGAATTTGCTAGTATCAGTAGCTTTGGATCGTGTTCTAGGAGAAGAAGCTCCAGTTGTTCGTGCTAATATGTTACGACAGGTCATACAAGAGGTAGATAGAAAAGGGAAGTAAGATGAACTATTCAAAAGCATTGAATGAATGTATCGAAAGTGCCTACATGGTTGCTGGCCATTTTGGAGCTCGTTACCTAGAGTCTTGGCACTTGTTGATTGCCATGTCTAATCACAGTTATAGTGTGGCAGGGGCAACTTTAAATGATTATCCATATGAGATGGACCGTTTAGAAGAGGTGGCTTTGGAGCTGACTGAAACGGACTATAGCCAGGATGAAACCTTTACGGAATTGCCGTTCTCCCATCGTTTGCAGGTTCTTTTTGACGAAGCAGAGTATGTAGCGTCAGTGGTCCATGCTAAGGTGCTAGGGACAGAGCACCTCCTTTATGCGATTTTGCATGATGGCAATGCCTTGGCGACTCGTATCTTGGAGAGGGCAGGTTTTTCTTATGAAGACAAGAAAGATCAGGTCAAGATTGCAGCCCTTCGTCGAAATTTAGAAGAACGAGCAGGCTGGACTCGCGAAGACCTCAAAGCTCTACGTCAACGCCATCGTACAGTAGCTGACAAGCAAAATTCTATGGCTAATATGATGGGGATGCCCCAGACTCCGAGTGGTGGTCTCGAGGACTATACGCATGATTTGACAGAGCAAGCGCGTTCTGGCAAGTTAGAGCCAGTTATCGGTAGGGATAAGGAAATCTCACGTATGATTCAAATTTTGAGCCGGAAAACCAAGAATAATCCTGTCTTGGTTGGAGATGCGGGTGTCGGGAAAACAGCTCTGGCGCTTGGTTTGGCTCAGCGTATTGCTAGTGGGGATGTGCCTGCGGAAATGGCTAAGATGCGCGTGTTAGAGCTTGATTTGATGAATGTCGTGGCAGGGACACGCTTCCGTGGTGACTTCGAAGAGCGTATGAATAATATCATCAAGGATGTTGAAGAAGATGGTCAAGTCATTCTCTTTATTGATGAACTCCACACTATCATGGGTTCTGGGAGTGGGATTGATTCAACTCTGGATGCGGCCAATATCTTGAAGCCAGCCTTGGCGCGTGGAACTTTGAGAACGGTTGGTGCGACCACTCAGGAAGAATACCAAAAACATATTGAAAAAGACGCAGCTCTTTCTCGTCGTTTCGCCAAAGTGACGATTGAAGAGCCAAGTGTGGCAGATAGCATGACCATTTTGCAAGGCTTGAAGCCGACTTATGAGCAACATCACCGTGTGCAAATCACAGATGAAGCTGTTGAAACAGCCGTCAAGATGGCCCATCGTTACTTGACTAGTCGCCATTTGCCAGATTCTGCTATCGATCTCTTGGATGAGGCAGCAGCAACAGTGCAAAATAAGGCAAAGCATGTAAAAGCAGACGATTCAGGTTTGAGTCTAGCTGACAAGGCATTGATGGATGGCAAATGGAAACAGGCAGCCCAGCTAATTGCAAAAGAAGAGGAAGTGCCTGTCTATAAAGACTTGGTGACAGAGTCTGATATTTTGACCACCTTGAGTCGCTTGTCAGGTATTCCAGTCCAAAAACTGACTCAGACTGATGCTAAGAAATACTTAAACTTGGAAGCTGAACTGCACAAACGTGTCATCGGTCAAGATCAAGCTGTTTCAAGCATTAGCCGTGCGATTCGCCGCAATCAGTCTGGTATTCGTAGTCACAAGCGTCCGATTGGCTCCTTTATGTTCCTAGGACCCACAGGTGTCGGGAAGACCGAATTGGCTAAGGCTCTAGCAGAAGTTCTTTTTGATGACGAATCAGCTCTTATTCGCTTTGATATGAGTGAGTATATGGAGAAATTCGCAGCCAGCCGTCTCAATGGAGCTCCTCCGGGCTATGTGGGTTATGAAGAAGGTGGGGAGTTGACCGAGAAGGTCCGCAACAAACCATACTCCGTTCTCCTCTTTGACGAGGTAGAGAAGGCTCACCCAGATATCTTTAATGTCCTCTTGCAAGTTTTGGATGACGGTGTATTGACTGATAGTAAGGGACGCAAGGTCGACTTTTCAAATACCATTATCATCATGACATCAAACCTTGGTGCGACAGCCCTTCGGGATGACAAGACTGTTGGTTTTGGGGCCAAGGACATTCGTTTTGACCAGGAGAATATGGAAAAACGCATGTTTGAAGAGTTGAAAAAGGCTTATAGACCAGAGTTTATCAACCGTATTGATGAAAAGGTGGTCTTCCATAGCCTATCTAGCGACCATATGCAGGAAGTAGTGAAGATTATGGTCAAACCTTTAGTGGCAAGTTTGGCTGAAAAAGGAATTGACTTGAAATTACAAGCTTCCGCACTGAAATTATTGGCAAATCAAGGATATGACCCAGAGATGGGAGCTCGTCCACTTCGCAGAACCCTGCAAACAGAAGTGGAAGACAAGTTAGCAGAACTCCTTCTCAAGGGAGAATTAGTGGCAGGCAGCACACTTAAGATTGGTGTTAAAGCAGGCCAGTTAAAATTTGATATTGCATAAAAAGCGAGGTCGGGAAAAGTTCCCGACCTTTTTATGTACCATCATGAGATGGTTTTGCTGTTGCGACTGCTTTTAGGGTTGGATATCTTTCTTAGAATTGCTCATGATGCGAATGAATAAATCTTTGTATTTATATTTTAAATAGGTTTCGTGTAAGTACAATAAAGCTATATCTACAATCATAAAAATGGTTATTAGGTAAAATAAATCAAATGTAGTATGAGCGTAACGAACTGCAGATTGATAAGAACAGAAAGCTTCCAAAATCACTCAAGGAAGATACTTATAATACTTATTTAGCATAAGAGTGCACCTCCTATATTCTATTTCAATGTTATTATATTCCTTTTTCTAATACAATAAAAGCGTTCACACAAAAAATTCAAATTTTTAATAGGAAAATCTTCTGTTTTTCTGTTTTATTACGAATAGAAGAGTAGGAGGAGTAAATGTATCTAAAGTATTTAAGATTTTTAAAATAGTTTAGATAAATTGTTGACATATTTAAACCCCAATGTTACAGTTATATTACAAAAAGATTTCTTTATATTTCTAAAATATTACAAAGGAGTAGAAAAATGAAAAAGAAAACCTATATCAAATTGATGACAGTAACTGTATTGGCTTCTACCCTACTATTAGGAGCTTGTGGAAATAAAAAGGAAACAACTCAAGCAAGCAGTTCTGCTAAGACAAGTCAATCATCAAGTTCTAAAGCAACTTCTTCTAACAAAGAAAGCAAGACTCAGAAGTCCTCAAGTTCAGCTTTATCTGAAAAGGCCAAGGCGTCTACTGACCAGTCTTCAGCAAGTGCAACGCCATCACAAGCGACACCTGCACCAGAGCAAAGACAAGGTCATGAAGTGTCTAATCAACAGGTAGCTAGCCAACAAACTCCTGCTCAGGCTCCGTCAACTCAGCAAGGTTCTCAAGCCCAGTCTAACCAATCAAGCTATAATCCTACAACTGACCGCAAACTTCAAGACAAACAAGCAGAGCAAAATAAACGCTATAAGGGTATTTTAACCATGGTAGATGGTGATTTCTCAGCTGCAGCGGGTAACTGGAAGGGAGCCAATGGCGAAACCATCACAGTTTCATCTGGCGGTCAATTCACAGTAGAATCTTCCGATGGAAAGAAAGAAAATTACTCTCTCAAAGGCTATTCTTATACTCTTGATGATGGTAAGTATAATGCCAAAATTGGTGGAGGAAAAATCATCCAAATTACAACAGGAGCGGATGGTAAGGTTTCCAGTGTTGCTTTGAGTCAATAGTAACTCTCAGTATTTGAATTTTTACAATTAAAGAAAATCCGTCAGCTCAATAAGAGTCGACGGATTATTTTATACTTATACTTGGGTTAAAAATTCTTCTGTAGTAAGAATTTGAGCGAATTCATCCTGTAGAGAAAGGAGATTAATTTCATGGATAGTCTTAGGAGAGATGGCCTGACCGTTTTTGTTAGATAGGGTAAAACTGGCAGTAGCATCTGCTAGTAATATGACTTCAAAACCAAGATTTGCTGCCATTCGTGTCGTAGTAGATACACAATGAGGCAGCGTCAGACCAACAACAACTAAATGACTAATCTGATTTTTTCGTAAATAGGTTTCAAGATTTGTTCCAATAAAGGCGCTATTAACCGTTTTTTGAAAGACAGGTTCGGAAGCAACTGGTTCAAATCCACTTTTAAACTTCTGATTTTGTTTGTTATGAAATTGCGACTGGGGATTATCAGATATGTGTTGAATGTGTAGGACTGGAAGACCGTGTTTACGAAAGTATCCCAGTACCCTCAATGCTTGATGTTCAGCTTGAGGGTTGTTTCGTTCTCCCCAAATAGGTCTATCAAATGCTTTTTGCATATCGATAATCAGTAGAGCAGTATGAACCATCTTAAGCCTTATCCAACTGCAAGAGTGCTTCAATCTCTGCTAGGGTGCTGGCTTGTGAAATAGCTCCACGGAGTTTGGCAGCGCCAGATGTTCCACGGAGGTAGTGAGGAGCAAGTCCACGAAACTCACGAACTGCGACATTTTCCCCTTTGAGGTTAATCAAGCGTTTCAAGTGTTCGTAGGCAATTTTCATCTTGTCTTCAAAGGTCAAATCAGGTAGGATTTCTCCTGTTTCAAAGTAGTGGTTGATTTGGTTGAAGAGGTAGGGATTTCCCATGGCAGCTCGACCAATCATGACTGCGTCAGCACCGACTTCTTCGATGCGTTGTTTGGCTTCTTGGACCGTGCGGATGTCACCGTTGGCGATGAATGGAATTTTTGTCAAAGCTTGAGCGACCTTGTGAAGGGTCTCAAGGTCTGCGTGGCCAGTATACATTTGCTCGCGAGTACGGCCATGCATAGCGAGGGCAGAAACACCTGCTGCTTCAGCAGCGAGGGCATTTTCTACTGCCAGAGACGGGTCAGCCCAGCCGGTGCGCATTTTGACAGTAAGGGGGATATCAAGGACAGATTGGACCTTATTGATGATAGAGTAGATCTTGTCTGGATCCTTGAGCCACATAGCGCCAGCTTCGTTCTTCACGATTTTGTTAACTGGGCAGCCCATGTTGATATCGACGATATCGGTTTTGGTGTTTTCTTGGATGAATTCTGCTGCGCGTGCTAGGCTGTCTTCATCGCTACCAAAAAGTTGGATAGAGACTGGGTTTTCGCCTTCATCGATATGAAGCATGTGCAGGGTTTTTTCGTTGTTGTATTGGATTCCCTTGTCAGATACCATTTCCATGACAACGAGCCCAGCTCCGAGCTCCTTTGCAATGGTACGAAAGGCTGAGTTGGTCACGCCAGCCATAGGCGCTAAAACGGTACGATTGGGAATCTCAACATTGCCAATCATAAAAGGTGTATTAAGATTTGTCACGAATGAGTTCCTCCAGGTCGTTTTCATCAAAGTTGTAAGTAGTTTGGCAGAATTGACAAGTGATTTCTGCCCCGTGGTCTTCCTCTTTCATTTCCTGTAAGTCTGAACTTGGAAGGCTAGCAAGAGCGTTCATAAAGCGATCATGGCTACAGTCACATTGGAAACGGATTTCTTCTTCAGAAAGACGCTTGTAGGCCTCGTCACCGTAGATTGCCTTGAGGAGGGCTTCGATATGGTCTTCACTTTCTAGAAGGGTTGAGATAGCTGGCATTTCTTGGATGCGTTTTTCAAAGCGAGCAATCTCTTCTTCCTTGGCTCCCGGCAAGACTTGAACTAGGAAACCACCTGCAACTTTTACCTTGTCTTCCTCGTCTAAAAGGACATTGAGACCGACTGCTGAAGGGGTCTGTTGACTTTCAGTCAGGTAAAAGGCAAGGTCTTCACCGATTTCCCCAGAGATGAGGGGAGTCATAGAGTTGTAAGGATTTCCAGTACCGTAGTCTGTGATAACGAGGAATTGACCATTTCCAACAAAAGGTCCGACTAGGACTTCACCAGTTGCAGTCTTTTTGATGTCAACACCTGGATTTTGAACGTAACCTTTGACGTTCCCCTTGGTATCAGCGACGGTGATGATAGCACCTAGAGAGCTAGATCCCAGCACCTTAACTGTAAGTTTGGTATTTCCTTTTTCATTGGCTGCGAGAATCTGGCTGGCGATAAGAGTTCGACCAAGCGCTACAGTTGAGCTAGCTTGGGTTTGGTGTTTTTCTTGAGCAGTACGGACGGTTTCTGTGCTGTCAAGGACAAAAGCACGAAAGGCTCCGCTTTCTGATATAGTTTTAATAATTTTATCCATAGCTACTATTTTAGCATAAAAAAGCCCAAAGGGGGAGCCGTGTGTTTGCTGATTTTCAGGATAATGGATCAGGAAATCAGCAGGTAAATAAAAAGAGAAACAGATTATTTCAGCATTTGTAAGATTTATGCTATGCTTAAGGTAGAAAATGAAAGGGGTAACAAATGTATTTAGGAGATTTGATGGAAAAGGCCGAATCTGGCCAATTTTCAATCCTTTCCTTTCTATTACAAGAGTCTCAGACGACTGTCAAGGCTGTAATGGAGGAAACAGGATTTTCAAAAGCAACTCTAACCAAATATGTCACCCTTCTTAATGAAAAGGCTTTGGATAGTGGCTTAGAGCTGAACATCTCCTTAGAAGATGAAAATCTGCGCCTGTCGATCGGTGCAGCTACCAAGGGGAGAGATATTCGGAGCTTGTTTTTGGAGAATGCTGTTAAATATCAGATTTTGGTCTATCTTCTCTACCACCAACAGTTTTTAGCCCATCAGCTGGCTCAAGAATTGATGATTAGTGAGGCTACGCTTGGTCGCCACTTAGCTGGTTTAAATCAGATTTTGTCAGAATTTGATTTATCCATCCAAAATGGACGTTGGCGAGGTCCAGAGCATCAGATTCGCTATTTCTATTTCTGTCTTTTCCGCAAGGTCTGGTCCAGTCAGGAATGGGAAGGCCACATGCAGAAACCAGAGAGAAAGCAGGAAATTGCTACACTAGAAGAAATCTGCGGTGCGAGTTTGTCTTCGGGGCAGAAGTTAGACTTGGTTCTCTGGGCTCATATCAGTCAACAACGTCTTCGGGTTAATGCCTGTCAGTTCCAAGTGATAGAAGAGAAAATGCGAGGGTATTTTGACAATATTTTCTATCTTCGTTTGCATCGAAAGGCTCCTTCCTTTTTTGCCGGGCAACACCTTCCTCTAGGAACTGAGGATGGGGAGATGATGATATTCTTCTCTTTCCTCCTATCTCATCGCATTCTTCCTCTTCATACTATGGAGTATATCCTTGGTTTTGGAGGACAGTTGGCAGATTTGCTGACGCAATTGATTCAAGAAATGAAGAAGAAGGAACTATTGGGGGACTATACAGAGGACCATGTCACCTATGAACTCAGCCAGCTTTGTGCTCAAGTCTATCTCTATAAGGGCTATATTTTACAGGACCGCTATAAGTACCAGTTAGGGAATCGTCATCCTTATTTGCTGATGGAACATGATTTTAAGGAGACGGCGGCGGAGATTTTTCATGCTTTACCTGCCTTTCAGCAGGGGACAGATCTAGATAAGAAAATTCTCTGGGAATGGCTCCAGTTGATAGAATATATGGCTGAAAATGGTGGTCAGCATATGCGGATTGGTCTGGATTTGACATCTGGTTTTCTTGTCTTTTCAAGGATGGCAGCCATTTTGAAACGGTATTTGGAATATAATCGTTTTATTACCATTGAAGCCTATGATCCTAGTCGGCATTATGATCTGCTGGTTACCAATAACCCGATTCATAAGAAGGAACAAACACCAGTCTATTATTTAAAAAATGATTTGGATATGGAGGATTTGGCAGCGATTCGTCAATTATTATTCACTTAAAAGGCTTGGTTGTTCCAGGCCTTTTTGTGAAATTCGCACAATCTCCTCATGTTTTTTTAAAAATTAAAAAAAGTTGATGAACAAGAAAGCGCTTTATTTTGTATACTAGTTACTGTAAAGAGGAGACATCCTCAAGATCATTATGAGGAGGACATCACATGTCACAAGAAAAATACATCATGGCTATTGACCAGGGAACAACAAGTTCTCGTGCCATTATCTTTAATAAAAAAGGAGAAAAAGTTAGCTCGAGTCAAAAAGAGTTTACTCAGATTTTTCCTCAAGCAGGTTGGGTTGAGCACAATGCTAATGAAATTTGGAACTCTGTTCAGTCAGTTATCGCGGGTGCTTTCATCGAAAGTGGTGTCAAGCCAAACCAAATCGAAGCAATCGGGATTACCAACCAGCGTGAAACAACGGTCGTCTGGGATAAGAAAACAGGACTGCCAATCTACAATGCCATCGTTTGGCAATCTCGTCAGACAGCACCTTTGGCTGAACAACTAAAAAGCCAAGGTTATGTGGAAAAATTCCATGAAAAGACTGGTTTGATCATTGATGCTTACTTCTCAGCAACTAAGGTTCGTTGGATTTTGGACCATGTTGAAGGTGCTCAAGAGCGAGCAGAAAAGGGAGAGTTGCTCTTTGGTACCATTGATACTTGGTTGGTTTGGAAATTGACTGACGGTGCGGCTCACGTGACGGACTACTCAAATGCAGCCCGTACCATGCTTTATAACATTAAAGAACTCAAATGGGATGATGAGATTTTGGAAATTCTCAACATTCCTAAGGCTATGCTTCCGGAAGTTCGTTCTAACTCTGAAATCTATGGTAAGACAGCTCCATTCCATTTCTACGGTGGACAAGTGCCAATCTCAGGTATGGCTGGGGACCAACAAGCAGCCCTATTTGGACAGTTGGCCTTTGAACCAGGTATGGTCAAGAATACTTATGGAACAGGATCTTTCATCATCATGAACACTGGTGAAGAGATGCAGTTGTCTGAGAACAATCTTTTGACAACGATTGGTTATGGAATCAACGGCAAGGTTTACTATGCCTTGGAAGGTTCTATCTTCATCGCAGGAAGTGCTATTCAGTGGCTTCGTGATGGTCTTCGCATGGTTGAAAATTCACCAGAATCTGAAAAATACGCTCGTGATTCTCACAATGATGATGAAGTTTATGTAGTTCCAGCCTTTACAGGACTAGGAGCACCATACTGGAACCAAAATGCTCGCGGTTCTGTCTTTGGTTTGACTCGTGGAACAAGTAAGGAAGACTTTATCAAGGCAACTCTTCAATCTATTGCTTATCAAGTGCGTGATATTATCGATACGATGCAGGTGGATTCTCAAACAGCTATCCAAGTCTTGAAAGTAGACGGTGGTGCAGCTATGAATAACTTCCTCATGCAGTTCCAAGCTGATATTTTGGGAATCGATATTGCACGCGCCAAAAACTTGGAAACAACAGCTCTAGGAGCAGCCTTCCTAGCAGGTTTGTCAGTAGGTTACTGGAAAGACTTGGATGAGTTGAAACTCTTGAACGAGACAGGAGAACTCTTTGAGCCATCTATGAACGAATCTCGCAAGGAACAACTCTACAAGGGCTGGAAGAAAGCTGTGAAAGCAACCCAAGTCTTTGCGGAAGTAGACGACTAATACTCAATGAAAATCAAAGAGCAAACTAGGAAGCTAGCCGCAAGCTGTACTTGAGTACGGTAAGGCAACGCTGACGTGGTTTGAATTTGATTTTCGAAGAGTATAATACTGGAAGAATAAAGCGACTCAGTTAGAAAGTGTGTAAATATGGAATTTTCAAAGAAAACACGTGAATTATCAATAAAAAAAATGCAGGAACGTACCCTGGACCTCTTGATTATCGGTGGAGGAATCACAGGGGCTGGTGTAGCTTTACAGGCAGCAGCTAGTGGTCTAGATACTGGTTTGATTGAAATGCAGGACTTCGCAGAAGGAACATCCAGCCGTTCAACAAAATTGGTTCACGGAGGACTACGTTACCTTAAGCAATTTGATGTAGAAGTGGTATCAGATACGGTTTCTGAACGTGCAGTGGTTCAACAAATCGCACCACACATTCCAAAACCGGACCCAATGCTCTTGCCAGTTTACGATGAAGATGGAGCGACCTTTAGCCTCTTCCGTCTCAAAGTAGCCATGGATTTGTACGACCTTTTGGCAGGAGTTAACAACACACCAGCTGCAAACAAGGTTTTGAGCAAGGAAGAAGTCTTGGAACGTCAGCCAAACTTGAAGAAAGAAGGTTTGGTAGGAGGTGGGGTTTACCTTGACTTCCGTAACAACGATGCACGTCTCGTGATTGAAAACATCAAACGTGCCAACCAAGACGGTGCTCTCATTGCTAACCACGTGAAGGCAGAAGGCTTCCTCTTTGACGAAAGTGGCAAGATTACAGGTGTTGTAGCTCGTGATCTCTTGACAGACCAAGTCTTTGAAATCAAGGCCCGTCTGGTTATTAACACAACAGGTCCTTGGAGCGACAAAGTACGCAATTTGTCTAATAAGGGAACCCAATTCTCACAAATGCGTCCAACTAAGGGAGTTCACTTGGTAGTGGATTCAAGCAAGCTCAAGGTTTCACAGCCAGTTTACTTTGACACAGGTTTGGGTGATGGCCGTATGGTCTTTGTTCTCCCACGTGAAAACAAGACCTACTTTGGTACAACTGATACAGACTACACAGGCGATTTAGAACATCCAAAAGTGACTCAAGAAGATGTGGATTATCTACTTGGTATTGTCAACAACCGCTTCCCAGAAGCAAACATTACCATTGATGATATCGAAAGTAGCTGGGCAGGTCTTCGTCCATTGATCGCAGGCAATAGCGCTTCTGACTACAATGGAGGAAATAACGGTACAATCAGTGATGAAAGCTTTAACAACTTGATTGCGACTGTTGAATCTTATCTCTCTAAAGAAAAAACGCGTGAAGATGTTGAGTCTGCTGTCAGCAAGCTTGAAAGCAGTACCTCTGAGAAACATTTGGACCCATCTGCAGTTTCTCGCGGTTCTAGCTTGGACCGAGATGATAATGGTCTCTTGACCCTTGCTGGTGGTAAAATCACAGATTACCGTAAGATGGCTGAAGGAGCTATGGAGCGCGTGGTTGACATCCTCAAAGCAGAATTTGACCGTAGCTTTAAACTCATCAACTCTAAGACTTACCCTGTTTCAGGTGGAGAATTGAACCCAGCAAATGTAGACTCAGAAATCGAAGCCTTTGCGCAACTTGGAGTGTCACGTGGTTTGGATAGCAAGGAAGCTCACTATCTGGCAAATCTTTACGGTTCAAATGCACCGAAGGTCTTTGCCCTTGCTCACAGCTTGGAACAAGCACCAGGACTCAGCTTGGCAGACACCTTGTCACTTCACTATGCAATGCGCAATGAGTTGGCTCTTAGCCCAGTTGACTTCCTCCTTCGCCGTACCAACCATATGCTCTTTATGCGTGATAGTTTGGATAGCATCGTTGAGCCAGTTTTGGATGAAATGGGACGATTCTATGACTGGTCAGAAGATGAAAAAGCAGGCTACCGTGCGGATGTCGAAGCAGCTCTTGCTAACAATGATTTAGCAGAATTAAAAAATTAAGAAAAAGGAAAAGAGGTGGAGGGCAGCATTCCTTGTCGCCCACTCCTTCTTTTTAATGGAGACAGAAAGATGATGAATGAATTATTTGGAGAATTTTTGGGGACTTTAATCCTGATTCTTCTAGGAAATGGTGTTGTAGCAGGTGTGGTTCTTCCTAAAACCAAGAGCAACAATGCAGGTTGGATTGTGATTACTATGGGTTGGGGGATTGCAGTTGCGGTTGCAGTATTTGTATCTGGCAAGCTCAGTCCAGCTCATTTAAACCCAGCTGTGACCATCGGTGTGGCCCTAAAAGGTGACTTACCTTGGGCATCAGTATTCCCTTATATATTAGCCCAGTTCGCAGGGGCTATGCTGGGTCAGATTTTGGTTTGGTTGCAATTCAAACCTCACTATGAGGCAGAAGATAATGCAGGAAATATTTTGGCTACTTTCAGCACAGGACCAGCTATCAAAGATACTGTATCAAACTTGATTAGTGAAATCCTTGGAACCTTTGTTTTGGTGTTGACAATCTTTGCTTTGGGACTTTATGATTTTCAGGCAGGTATCGGAACCTTCGCAGTGGGGACTTTGATTGTCGGTATCGGTCTTTCACTAGGTGGGACAACAGGTTATGCCTTGAACCCTGCGCGTGACCTTGGACCTCGTATCATGCACAGTATCTTGCCAATTCCAAACAAAGGAGACGGAGACTGGTCTTATGCTTGGATTCCAGTTGTAGGACCTGTTATCGGTGCAGCATTAGCCGTTCTTGTGTTCTCGCTTTTCTAATCTAGAAAATAATTATTCTGATAGAGCTTGAGATGAACATCTCAGGCTTTTTTCTTTTGAAATATACATAGAAAAACCGCATAATTCTTAAAATAAACTGAAATCTACTGAAAACATATGGTAAACAATTGAAAAAATACTATATAAAGTGGTACAATGGTAGAAAAATAAGCTAGTAAGAATCACTCTTATTTTAGCGAAAAATTACAGAAATGAATGGTTTTTCTTGATGAAACAGAGAAAAGAATTGTACCTCTTTCTTGGTCGGACAGCCTTGTATTTTCTTATCTTTCTAGGGCTGCTTTACTTCTTTAGCTATCTTGGTCAGGGTCAAGGAAGCTTTATCTATAATGAATTTTAACTTGAAGGAGAATCCCTATTGTGTCAAATAAACCAATAGCAGATATGATTGAAACCATTGAGCATTTTGCTCAGACACAGCCTAGCTATCCTGTTTACAATGTTTTGGGGCAGGAACACACTTATGGCGATTTGAAGGCTGATTCGGATAGTTTGGCTGCAGCCATTGACCAACTAGGCTTGCCTGAGAAGTCTCCTGTGGTCGTTTTTGGTGGCCAAGAATATGAAATGTTGGCAACATTTGTAGCACTGACTAAGTCAGGTCATGCCTACATTCCGATTGATAGCCATTCGGCCTTGGAGAGAGTTTCGGCTATTTTAGAAGTAGCAGAGCCAAGCTTGATTATTGCCATCTCAGATTTTCCATTGGAGCAGATTTCTACGCCAATGATGACTTTAGCTCAGGTTCAAGAAGCCTTTGCTCAAGGGACTAGCTATGAGATCACGCATCCAGTCAAGGGCGATGATAACTACTACATTATCTTTACTTCTGGTACGACTGGTAAGCCTAAGGGAGTGCAGATTTCACATGATAACCTCCTCAGCTTTACCAACTGGATGATTACGGACAAGGAATTTGCGACGCCAAGTCGTCCGCAAATGCTGGCTCAGCCACCTTATTCATTTGACCTGTCCGTCATGTACTGGGCGCCAACCTTGGCATTAGGTGGTACGCTTTTTGCTCTTCCTTCAGCCATCACTCAGGACTTTAAGCAACTCTTTGCGACCATCTTTTCATTGCCAATCGCTATCTGGACATCAACCCCTTCTTTTGCAGATATGGCCATGTTGTCTGAAGACTTTAATAGTGAGAAAATGCCTGACATCACGCATTTCTACTTTGATGGTGAAGAATTGACGGTCAAAACAGCTCAAAAACTGCGCGAGCGTTTCCCAAATGCCCGTATTATCAATGCTTACGGTCCAACAGAAGCGACAGTGGCCCTGTCAGCAGTTGCCGTGACAGATGAGATGCTAGCGACTCTCAAACGTCTACCAATCGGCTATACCAAGGCTGATTCTCCAACCTTTATCATTGACGAGGACGGCAATAAATTGCCAAATGGCGAACAGGGAGAAATCATTGTTTCTGGGCCAGCTGTTTCAAAAGGATATATGAACAATCCTGAAAAAACAGCGGAAGCCTTCTTTGAGTTTGAAGGACTGCCAGCCTATCACACAGGCGATGTGGGAACCATGACAGATGAAGGCTTGCTTCTCTACGGCGGACGCATGGACTTCCAAATTAAGTTCAACGGTTACCGCATTGAGTTAGAAGATGTCTCTCAAAATCTTAATAAGTCTCGCTATATCGAGTCTGCTGTCGCAGTACCGCGTTATAACAAGGACCACAAGGTGCAAAATCTATTGGCTTATGTCATATTGAAAGACGGTGTTCGTGAGCAGTTTGAGCGTGATATCGATATTACTAAGGCCATCAAGGAAGATTTGACAGACATCATGATGTCCTACATGATGCCGTCTAAATTCCTTTACCGAGACAGTTTGCCACTGACTCCAAATGGAAAGATTGACATCAAAGGATTGATCAACGAGGTGAACAAGAGATGATGGAGTTCTTTCAACAGCTTCCTCATTTAGAGCCATATGGGAATCCTCAGTATTTTGTCTATGTGATTGCTGCAACCTTGCCCATCTTTATCGGTCTCTTTTTCAAGAAACGCTTTGCCTGGTATGAAGTACTGGTTAGTCTCTTCTTTATCGTCACCATGTTGGTAGGTGGGAAGACCAATCAATTAGCTGCCTTGGGTATTTATCTGTGCTGGGAAATATTGCTCTTGCTATTCTACAAGCACTATCGAAAAAGTAAGGATGGCAAGTGGGTCTTCTACCTAGTTAGTTTTCTGTCCCTCCTTCCGATTATCTTTGTCAAGGTGCAACCAGCTATCAATGGAACGCAGTCTTTGCTTGGATTTTTAGGAATTTCTTACCTGACTTTTCGTTCGGTTGGGATTATCATCGAGCTGAGAGATGGAGTGATTAAGGATTTTACCCTCTGGGAATTCCTTCGTTTCCTTCTCTTCATGCCGACTTTTTCAAGTGGTCCAATCGATCGCTTTAAGCGATTTAATGAAAATTACCAGACCATTCCTGAGCGAGATGAGTTGATGGATATGCTGGATGAATCTGTTCGCTATATCATGTGGGGCTTTTTGTATAAGTTTATCCTAGCTCATGTTTTAGGAGAGACCTTGTTGCCTCCTCTGAAGAATCTAGCCTTGCAGTCAGGTGGCTTCTTTAATCTCTATGCCTTGGCAGTCATGTATACCTTTGGTCTGGAGCTCTTCTTTGACTTTGCAGGTTACTCTATGTTTGCCTTAGCCGTTTCAAATTTGATGGGAATTCGTAGCCCTATCAACTTTAACAAACCTTTTTTATCAAGGGATTTAAAGGAATTTTGGAATCGTTGGCATATGAGTCTCTCTTTATGGTTCCGTGACTTTGTCTTTATGCGAATGGTCATGGTATTGACCAGAAAGAAGGTCTTTAAAAATCGCAATGTAACCTCAAGTGTGGCCTACGTTGTCAATATGCTAATCATGGGATTTTGGCATGGAGTGACTTGGTACTACATCGCCTATGGACTCTTTCATGGACTGGGCTTGGTGATCAATGATGCCTGGATTCGCAAGAAAAAAACGCTCAATAAGGAACGGAAAAAAGCAGGGAAGGCTTCCCTACCTGAGAATCGCTGGATTCAGTTGCTTGGCATGGTTGTCACCTTCCATGTCGTCATGCTGTCATTCTTAATCTTTTCTGGATTTTTGAATGATTTATGGTTTAAAAAATAAAAGGAAATAAAATATGGATATCAAATCAGAAGTTATCGAAATTATTGATGAGTTGTTTATGGAAGATGTTTCTGACATGATGGATGAAGATCTTTTTGATGCAGGTGTCTTGGATAGTATGGGAACGGTTGAATTAATTGTGGAGATTGAGAACCGTTTTGACATTCGTGTCCCTGTAACAGAGTTTGGTCGCGATGACTGGAATACAGCTAATAAAATCATAGCTGGTATTGTGGAGCTACAAAATGCTTAAACGCTTATGGATGATCTTCGGACCGGTCTTGATAGCTGGTTTGTTGGTTTTTCTGCTCATTTTCTTTTATCCTACTGAGATGCATCATAATCTAGGAGCTGAAAAGCGTTCAGCGGTGGCTACTACTATCGATAGTTTTAAGGAGCGAAGTCAAAAAGTCAGAGCACTATCTGATCCAAATATGCGTTTTGTTCCCTTCTTTGGCTCTAGTGAATGGCTTCGTTTTGACGGTGCTCATCCTGCGGTATTAGCTGAGAAATACAATCGCTCCTACCGTCCTTATCTTTTAGGACAGAGGGGAGCTGCATCGCTTAACCAGTATTTTGGAATGCAACAGATGTTGCCACAACTGGAGAATAAACAAGTTGTGTATGTTATCTCACCTCAGTGGTTCAGTAAAAATGGCTATGAGCCAGCAGCTTTTCAGCAGTATTTTAATGGAGACCAGTTGACCAGTTTTCTGGAACATCAATCTGGAGATCAGGCTAGCCAATATGCGGCGACTCGCTTACTACAGCAGTTTCCCAACGTAGCTATGAAGGATTTGGTTCAGAAGTTGGCAAGTAAAGAAGAATTGTCGACAGCAGACAATGAAATGATTGAATTATTGGCTCGGTTTAATGAACGCCAAGCCTCCTTTTTTGGTCAGTTTTCGGTTAGAGGCTATGTCAACTACGATAAGCATGTAGTTAAGTATTTAAAGACCTTGCCAGACCAGTTTTCTTATCAAGCTATAGAAGATGTCGTTAAAGCAGATGCTGAAAAGAATACTTCCAATAATGATCTGGGAATGGAAAATTATTTCTATAATACGCAGATTAAGAAGGATTTGAAGAAATTAAAGGACTCTCAGAAAAGCTTTACCTATCTCAAGTCGCCAGAATATAATGACTTGCAGTTGGTTTTAACACAGTTTTCTAAATCTAAGGTCAACCCGATTTTTATCATTCCACCTGTTAATAAAAAATGGATGGACTACGCTGGTTTACGAGAGGATATGTACCAACAAACGGTGCAGAAGATTCGTTACCAGTTAGAAAGTCAAGGGTTTAACAATATAGCAGATTTTTCTAAGGACGGCAGGGAGCCTTTCTTTATGAAGGACACCATTCACCTTGGTTGGTTGGGCTGGTTGGCTTTTGACAAGGCAGTTGATCCTTTCCTATCCAATCCCACACCAGCTCCGACTTACCATCTGAATGAGCGCTTTTTCAGCAAAGATTGGGCGACTTATGATGGAGATGACAAAGAATTTCAATAGATAATATAGAAGAGTTCAAGAATGAAACTAGTTTTCACGTTTTTTCTTGACTCTTTTTTTGCTTGTGATATAATTAACTGGTAAACAAAATGTCAAATAATAGTATTTTTCTCTTAAAAAAGAGAAGTCTAAAAGGAAAGGAGTCAGATATGAGACAGCTAGCGAAGGATATCGATGGCTTTTTGAATGAGGTGATTTTGCAGGCAGAAAATCAGCATGAAATCCTAATAGGTCATTGTACTAGCGAGGTGGCCCTGACCAATACCCAGGAGCATATCCTCATGCTTTTATCAGAGGAATCTTTAACAAATTCAGAGTTGGCTCGTCGTCTCAATGTCAGTCAGGCGGCAGTTACCAAGGCTATTAAGTCTTTGGTCAAGGAAGGAATGTTGGAAACATCTAAAGATCCTAAAGATGCGCGTGTGATTTTTTATCAATTGACTGACTTGGCTCGTCCAATTGCTGAGGAGCACCATCATCACCATGAGCATACGCTTTTAACCTATGAACAAGTGGCGACTCAGTTTACTCCAAATGAACAAAAAGTGATTCAGCGGTTCTTGACTGCTTTAGTAGGAGAAATCAAATAATGAGATATATTACGGTAGAGGATTTATCCTTCTATTATGATAAGGAGCCCGTTCTTGAACATATCAATTATAGTGTTGATAGTGGGGAATTTGTTACCTTGACTGGGGAAAATGGAGCGGCTAAAACGACACTCATCAAGGCCAGTCTTGGAATTCTCCAACCACGCATTGGTAAGGTAACCATTTCAAAGACAAATACGCAGGGTAAGAAATTGAGAATAGCCTACCTTCCTCAACAGATTGCCAGTTTTAATGCAGGTTTTCCAAGTACGGTTTATGAATTTGTCAAGTCGGGTCGTTATCCGCGAAAGGGCTGGTTCCGTCGCTTGAATGCTCATGATGAGGAGCATATCAAGGCTAGTTTGGACTCAGTTGGTATGTGGGAACATCGAGACAAACGCTTGGGGTCTCTATCTGGAGGACAAAAGCAGCGAGCGGTGATCGCGCGTATGTTTGCCTCTGACCCAGATGTATTTATCCTAGATGAGCCGACAACGGGGATGGATGCAGGAAGTAAAAATGAATTTTACGAACTCATGCACCACAGCGCCCATCATCATGGCAAGGCTGTTTTGATGATTACCCATGACCCTGAAGAAGTTAAGGACTATGCGGACCGCAATATTCATCTAGTCCGTAACCAAGACTCGCCATGGCGTTGTTTCAACGTTCATGAGAATGATCAGGAGGTGGGCCATGCTTAGTTTGTTATCTTATGACTTTATGCAGCGTGCCTTTCTGGCGGTTATTGCTATGAGTCTTTTCTCGCCAGTATTGGGAACCTTCCTTATCTTGCGCCGTCAGAGTTTGATGAGTGATACCCTCAGTCACGTCTCGCTTTCGGGTGTAGCTTTTGGTCTGGTCCTAGGGATTTCTCCGACTATTTCAACTATTGCTATTGTCTTGATTGCGGCGGTCTTTCTGGAGTATCTCCGTACGGTTTACAAGAGCTTTATGGAAATCGGGACAGCTATCCTCATGTCAACAGGACTGGCTGTTTCTCTGATTGTCATGAGCAAGGGCAAAAGTTCTAGTTCTATGAGTTTGGACCAGTATCTTTTTGGTTCAATCGTGACTATCAGTGAAGAGCAGGTTATTTCCCTCTTTGTCATTGCGGCGGTTGTTTTGATTTTGACCTTCCTCTTCCTTCGTCCGATGTACATTTTGACCTTTGATGAGGATACGGCCTTTGTGGATGGCTTGCCAGTTCGTACCATGTCCATTCTTTTTAACATGGTGACGGGGGTGGCCATTGCCCTTATGATTCCAGCAGCAGGAGCTCTTCTGGTATCGACCATTATGGTCTTGCCAGCTAGTATTGCCCTGCGTCTGGGGAAAAACTTTAAATCGGTCATGTTGCTTGCCAGTGCTATTGGATTTTTGGGAATGGTAGCAGGGCTTTACATTTCCTACTATGCAGAAACACCTGCAAGTGCAAGTATTACCATTATTTTTGTAACTGTCTTTTTACTCATCAGTTTAGTAAGACGTTTTATCAAATAGGAGACGAACATGAAAAAAATTAGCTTATTGCTAGCCAGTCTATGTGCCTTGTTTTTAGTGGCTTGTTCCAATCAAAAGCAAGCAGATGGCAAATTAAATATCGTGACAACCTTTTATCCTGTCTATGAATTTACCAAGCAAGTCGCAGGAGATACGGCTAATGTAGAACTCCTAATCGGTGCTGGTACAGAACCCCATGAATATGAACCATCTGCCAAGGCGGTTGCTAAAATCCAAGATGCAGATACCTTCGTTTATGAAAATGAAAACATGGAAACATGGGTACCTAAATTGCTAGATACTTTGGATAAGAAAAAGGTCAAAACCATCAAGGCGACAGGCGATATGTTGCTTTTACCAGGTAGCGAGGAAGAAGAGGGAGATAATGACCATGGAGAAGAAGGCCATCACCATGAGTACGATCCCCATGTTTGGTTATCACCAGTTCGTGCCATTAAACTTGTAGAGCACATCCGTGATAGCTTGTCAGCAGATTATCCTGATAAAAAAGAGACCTTTGAAAAGAACGCATCTGCCTATATCGAAAAATTACAAGCCTTGGATAAGGCTTATGCAGAAGGCTTGTCTCAAGCCAAACAAAAGAGCTTTGTAACGCAACACGCAGCCTTTAACTATCTCGCTTTAGACTATGGGCTCAAACAAGTCGCTATCTCAGGACTTTCTCCAGATGCAGAGCCATCAGCTGCACGTCTGGCAGAATTGACAGAGTACGTCAAGAAAAATAAAATTGCTTATATCTACTTTGAGGAAAATGCTTCACAAGCCCTTGCTAATACACTTTCAAAAGAGGCAGGTGTCAAAACAGATGTCCTCAATCCTTTGGAAAGTCTGACAGAAGAGGACACCAAGGCTGGTGAAAACTATATTTCCGTGATGGAGAAAAATCTCAAGGCTCTAAAACAAACAACAGACCAAGAAGGCCCAGCAATCGAGCCTGAAAAGGCAGAGGATACCAAGACAGTCCAAAATGGTTACTTTGAGGATGCAGATGTCAAGGATCGCACCTTGAGTGACTATGCAGGTAGCTGGCAATCAGTTTATCCTTTCCTTGAAGATGGAACTTTGGATCAGGTCTTTGACTACAAGGCTAAGTTGACAGGTAAGATGACTCAGGCTGAGTACAAGGCTTACTATACAAAAGGCTACCAGACAGATGTGACTAAGATTAACATTACTGATAACACTATGGAATTTGTTCAAGGTGGACAAAGCAAGAAATACACTTACAAGTATGTGGGTAAGAAAATTTTGACTTACAAGAAAGGTAATCGTGGCGTGCGCTTCCTTTTTGAAGCCACAGATGCGGATGCTGGACAGTTCAAGTATGTTCAGTTTAGCGACCACAATATCGCCCCAGTTAAGGCAGAACATTTCCATATCTTCTTTGGAGGCACAAGCCAAGAAGCCTTCTTTGAAGAAATGGATAACTGGCCAACCTACTATCCAGATAACCTATCTGGCCAAGAAATCGCCCAAGAAATGTTGGCGCATTGATGAGAAATCGACTAGTTCATAGGAGCTAGTCGGTTTTTAGATATTAGATGGCTAACTTCATTATAGACCTTTCCAGAACTGTAAAAAATAAATAAAGCTCTTGAAATATCTGGACCTGTATGTTAGAATAAACTCGATAGGCAAGGTTCATTAGAACACCAAAGCCCCTAACTATGCCAGTAGTTAAGGGCTTTTTTGACGTATCTTGGAGATTTAACGGGTGTTGATAGGCTAGTCACTCGGTCTGCTTCTTACCATCTAGCCATTTGCAAACGAAATACAAGATAATTCCTGCGAAGACGTCTGCTATAATAGTAAGAACGAGCTCTATGATAAGGCTCTCACGAACCGTAAGGAACGTAATCGGTAACCGATGACAAAAATAGTATACCACAATAAATTTAGCTCATCAACCTCACTTAATGCTTGAAATACAGGGTCTAGGCGACAAAGTCTTTAAAATCAAAAAACGTATAGTATCAGATGTATAAAAGCTTGATGTTATATCAATTATAAAAGTGGATAGGAAAGTTTTCTGATTATCAGAATTCCTTCCTATCCACTTTTTGAAGATTGTAAGCTAACTTTATCTTATGTAGAATCAGCTTATTTGTTTTATTTATCAAAACCTTGCAAGGCTTTTTGGCGTTCTTCTACTTGACCTTTAGCATCTAGTTTGTTACCACCGTATACAGCTGATTCCCATGATCCGTACATTGGATTTGGGAAGATGATGAATTTTTCACCGAATTCTTTTTGCAATTCTTCAAGTTGTTTATCACGGTCAGATTCAGAAGTCTTAGAAAAATCTGCAAAGTCTACGAGGTTATCACCAAACAATAAGATAAGATTTGTTTTTTCTTGAACTTTTTGGCGACGACCTTCTTTGGATTTTACACCACTTTCTAAGAACATGAGATGATCACGTCCTTGAACAGGAATTCCTTCACTTTCAAGATTTTTAATAGTAGCATCTACTTGATTAGCTGAGCGGTCAGAAATATAGTAGATTTGGACACCGTTTTGATCGGCAAACTGAAGAAAATCTTTGGCACCTGGGACGGCTTTTGCTGAAGCTTTTTGAACCCAAACATCCCAATTTTCGGGTGTGAATGCTGTACCGTCTTTGACATTTTGTACTTGATAAGGGCTATTATCTAGGACAGTTTCATCCAAGTCTAAAACGATAGAGTAAGGTTTGTCTGATTCTGTTTTGAGCAATTCCTTTAGGTGATTTGTTGCAACGTTATAACCCTGTATGTATAAAGCTTTAGTTTCAGCTGATTTTTGGTACCAAAGGGTTGACATAGTGTTTTCTCTTGACCGTAGTTGGTCATATGTCATTGTAATTTGATTATCAGATGAGCTATTATTGCTTGTCTGTGTTTCTGTGGACTTTGTTGCACAACTAGCCAATAAGGCGACAGAAGCAAGTGTAGAAAGGATTGTAACAGTAGTTTTTGCTGTTTTCATGAAATATCTCCTATTCATTCATTCATTTCAATAAATAGTATAGCACGAGGGAAAAGTTAAGGCAAGTTATTCTCTGAATATGGATGAAGATTCTATAGAAGATAATGTAATGAAAAAAAGCGATTACTAACTTGAAATGTGGTTTCACCTCTAATTATTGACATTTCAGGAAAAATCGCAGTAAAAATTACACAGCCTTCTTTAAATGTGCTATAATACAGGAAAAATAATAATGGAGGTCACGATAATGGCAACATTTTTGATGATTTTTGTGGTGGTTTGTGTGCTCCTATTGGTGATAGTCACACTGAGTACAGTTTATGTGGTTCGTCAGCAGTCGGTGGCGATTATTGAACGCTTTGGGAAATATCAAAAGGTTGCCAATAGCGGTATTCATATTCGCTTGCCTTTTGGAATTGACTCGATTGCAGCGCGGATTCAGTTGCGCTTGTTGCAAAGCGATATTGTGGTTGAGACCAAGACCAAGGACAATGTGTTCGTTATGATGAATGTAGCGACCCAGTACCGTGTCAATGAGCAGAGCGTAACAGATGCCTACTATAAACTCATGCGTCCAGAATCTCAGATTAAATCTTATATCGAAGATGCTCTTCGCTCTTCCGTTCCCAAATTAACCTTGGACGAATTGTTTGAGAAAAAAGATGAGATTGCCCTTGAGGTTCAACACCAAGTAGCGGAAGAAATGACAACTTACGGTTATATTATCGTGAAAACCTTGATTACCAAGGTCGAACCTGATGCAGAAGTTAAGCAATCCATGAATGAAATCAATGCGGCGCAACGTAAGCGGGTCGCAGCGCAAGAATTGGCGGAAGCCGATAAGATTAAAATCGTCACTGCAGCTGAAGCCGAAGCAGAAAAAGACCGCCTTCATGGTGTGGGGATTGCCCAACAGCGTAAGGCGATTGTGGATGGATTGGCAGAGTCTATCACAGAACTCAAGGAAGCCAATGTTGGTATGACAGAAGAACAAATCATGTCCATCCTCTTGACCAACCAGTATTTGGATACTTTGAATACTTTTGCTGCAAAAGGCAATCAAACCATCTTTTTACCAAATACGCCAAATGGTGTGGATGATATTCGTACACAAATCTTGTCAGCCCTCCGTGCTGAGAAGAAATAATAGACTAAAGAGCTTGGCAACAGGCTCTTTTTGCATTGCATTTGTTAAGAAAAGCAAAGAACATTGATATACATTTATACTCAATGAAAATCAAAGAGCAAACTAGGAAGCTAGCCGCAGGTTGTACTTGAGTACGGTAAGGCGACGCTGACGTGATTTGAATTTGATTTTCGAAGAGTATTAAATAAAAATTATTGTATGTTGTTGCCCTTAATTTGGAATGATAAGGGAATAACTAGAAAGATTTGTGAATACAAACTATTTCTGATATACTAAATATACAGTAATAATGAATGATAGGATATGGGATGAAAGAATTTCAATTTGAGAGAAAGCAGCGTTTTTCTTTGAGAAAATATACAATAGGAGCTTGTTCGATCTTGCTAGGAACGAGTTTATTTTTTGCTGGTATGGGTGCTCAACCTGTACAGGCTACCGAAACGAGTTCAACACTAATTTCAAGTCATTATTTGGATGAGCAGGATTTATCTGAAAAGCTGAAATCAGAGTTGCAATGGTTTGAAGAAAATAAGATTGAGGTAAAAGAGGGAAAAGAATACTATTTTGTCTATCGAAAATTGGCTACAAGATTACCAGAAACAGGTCTGTTTTCTAATGATGAGATGTTTATCTTGGGAGCAGGATTATTATTGCTTTCCTTCACTTTAATCAAGAGAAAAAAGGGAGCGTCTTACTTCCTTGTGAGCGTCTTTACTGTTGGTGGTTGGGGAGCATCCATCTCTGCTTTAGAAAATCTGGTAGAATTGCAACCAGCCCTTGTTAAGAGAGTAGAAGGTCAGTTTTTACCAAGTCCTGAAACAGTCCAAGGATATGAATTTACGGGATATTATTTGGTAAGAGATAGTGTTAGCAAGGAACTTTCTGTTGATAAGGTAGAGTCGCCAGCATTATCTCAAAAGGAGGAAAGTTTAGAACCTCAATCTAAGAAGATTGTACCACAGACTGCATCTCATTTTAGCTCGACTAAAGATCTTGTGCAATCTCCTCAACCATCTTACGCAGTTGAGCCTGTTTTAAATCCAACTCCTGAAAAAAGTATGAGTATTGAGTCTAAAAAAGTACCAGATGAAGGAATGAAAACTGTTACTGAAGACAAGCCAAAACTGGAAGTTAGGATAGGGGAGATAGAGTTTGAAACTCAATTGCAGTCTGACCCAACTCTGGCTAAGGGAGAAAAAAGAATTTCTATAGAAGGTGCCAAGGGACAAGAACGAATCTTAACAGAAGTAAGGGTTGTCGATGGTATTGTTACGCGAAATGAAGTAGGGAGAGAAGTGCTTCGTGAACCAGTTGCTCAGGTGATTTTGGTCGGGGCAAAAGAGAAGGAACTTCAAGAAAATGGTATAAGCCTAGCCCCGGAAGTCCAACCACCTCTTCCGTCTTATGAAGGCGGTGTTTCCGGTGAGTCCTTGGTAGAACCAGCGCTTCCCTCTTATGAAGGCGGTGTTTCCGGCGAGTCCTTGGTAGAACCAATGCTTTCCTCTTATGAAGGTGGTGTTTCCGGCGAATCCTTGGTGGAGCCGTCCCTTCCCTCTTATGAAGGTGGTGTTTCTGGCGAATCCTTGGTGGAACCGTCCCTTCCCTCTTATGAAGGTGGTGTTTCTGGCGAATCCTTGGTGGAACCGTCCCTTCCCTCTTATGAAGGTGGTGTTTCCGGCGAATCCTTGGTGGAGCCGTCCCTTCCGTCTTATGAGGGCGGTGTTTCCGGTGAGTCCTTGGTAGAGCCGTCCCTTCCATCTTATGGAGGTGGTGTTTCCGGCGATCCTTCGGTAGAGCCATCTCTTCCGTCTTATGAAGGCGGTGTTTCTGGTGAGCCCTTGGTAGAGCCGTCCCCTCCTTCTTATGAGGGTGGCGTTTCCGGTGAGCCTTCGGTAGAGCCATCTCTTCCGTCTTATGAAGGCGGTGTTTCTGGTGAGCCTTTGGTAGAGCCGTCTCTTCCTTCTTATGAAGGTGGCGTTTCCGGCGAGCCTGAGATACAGGAGGCTCTCCCAGAGTATAAAGATGACACTCAACTTCCTCAGACCAAAGTGGAGACCAAAGCTGTTCCTTATGAAATCGTTTATGAAAAGAATGAGGCACTAGACCACGGAGTTACAAGAGTAAAGATTCCGGGTGCTGAGGGACAAGAACAAGTTACTACTACTTATACTAAAGATCAAGCAAGTGGAAATATTTCTGAGAATAAGACTGTCAAAATAGTAGTTAACAAAGTTGATCAAGTTGTAGAAGTTGGAACTAAACCGAGTGTTGAAACTACTGTCTTATCTCATAAAACGATTTACCAAGTGAATCCTGCTTTGGAGTTCAGACGACAGGAAGTAGCGGTTGCGGGGCGTGATGGTTCGGTGGAAACTAGGACGACTTATCAACTAGACAAGGCAACAGGTCAGGTGACGGTATCTGATACTACTAAACAAGTAAATTCAGCAGTCGATAAAGTGATTCAAGTTGGTAATGTGGAAAAAGTAATACAACCGATTGCTGTTACTGATGAGCGAAGAGAGGATTCTTCACTTGCTAAAAATATAGAAAAGGTAGCATCTGAAGGAGAAGTTGGTGAGAATACACTTACCAGAACATACGCTATCAATGAACAAACTGGTGAATTGGTTAATCCTCAAGAAGTGAGTCAAATAACAAAACCAATGAAACCGAGAGTTATTTTAGTTGGTAGTCAGGAGGATAAACCACACATTCTTCCGGTTAATAGTGAGAGAGAAGATGCTGTGGATGTGTCTGCTCTGACCACAAGCGCGAGATCAGTAGATTTCTTAAATGACAGTAAACTAAAAGAACAGTTGGAGCCTGTCTATGATCCTCGAGATATTATAACAAAGAGAATTGCGCTCAGAAAAACACACCCAAATATTACTGACCAAGAGGTCAAAGATATGTTGCGCACAGAGTATCTTCAAAAACTGTCAATTCAAGAAAGCTTTGATCAGACGAAGATGCAAGCTGAGTCAAGTTTCAAAAAGATCGCCTCACATACTTTGGGAATTATAGGAGATACCCCTGAAAATCGTAGCAAGGTCAAACAAGAGCTTGAGCAATACAAAGAGCAGATCTTGTTGGGACTGTCTTATATCAATCGTTTTTATAATATTCAATTTGGGGACACGAATATTCGTGATATTCTGGCCTTTAATCCAAGTTCATTTGGCAATAAGACAATGACCGCCTTGGATAGTTTGAAAAAATTAGGATCCATGTCTTATGAAGAGATGAAATTGACCAATAGTCCTCAAACATTTACAAAGTATTTATCTACCATTACAGGTAAGGATAGTTTGAAGGAATTTTTAGACAGCAATCGCCAACTCTTTACGTCAGATGATGCGGATACTTGGCTTAAAAAATCTAGCCAAGCTATGATTGTTGACAAACCATCTAAAGAAAATCCTTCAGCGCATGTTGGGCTGTATAGTAAGTTGACAGCTGGGGAAAAGGATCCTCGTAAACAAGAGGCCAATATGGCTGCTATTTTGGGTCTTTTGAATGTGAAAGAACCAAATGTTTACGTGATTAGCAATATGGCGACAATTACCTATGGTAATATTGGTTCCTATATAGATACTTCTCTTGCCCAGTCTAATCCAACTAAGTATCAGGCTGAGCTTGCTAGAGTCAAGTCTTTAATTGAGAAAGCGGCTGTACAACAAGCCAACTATGTTGATACTCTTTATCGTATAACAAAACCAGAAAATCGTGATAAGTTGCTGACAAATCGTTTGATTATTGATACGATGAAGAAATATACAAGTGATCTGAATGCCCAGATTGATAGCACTTGGTCACCAGCTACTGGTAGTGGAGCTGATAAGGGGGTCGACCAGTTTATGACTCCTATGAATTACTATTCTCCAGTAAGTAAGGTGGGAGCTGAGGCCAATGGATTAGGTGTCCGTTACTTTATAGATAGAGTTTTGGATGATAGAGGTTCAGCGACTTATTCTCATGAAATGACGCACTTACTAGATAGAACGGTCTTGTTTAATAATCACGGTCGTCGAGATGGTACAGGAGCAGAGTTTTATGCGCGTGGTATTTTTGAAAACTCCTATAATCCAGAAAAGGATACTTATTTTAATCTCAACTTTGTATATGATGAGAGTGATCAGAATGGATTTTACAATAAAACACCTGATCGATTTAAAACGGCAGAAGATTTGCAATCTTACATGAAGGGAAGTTTTGATGTCCTTTATACTCTAGATTACCTAGAAGCAGAGGCAAGTAGAAACTTATCTGCAGAAGACAAGATGAGTTATTTCAAAAAAATAACGCCAATCACTTCAACAGGTTCTAGAACTTGGGTAGATTACCGTAATCCAGCAGTTAAACCAACTCATAAGAGTGAGGAGATTCAAGCTCTGACCTTAGAAGATGCTAAAAAATTGACAGATGTTGATAGTTTGATTGACAATCATATCATGGTCAACCGTTATATCATTGCTGGTTTTTCAGATAAAGGTAAGATTGCAGCAAATGGTTACTATACTGTTGATATGTTTGATACCATTTATGGTGTTAGTGAAAATGACTCTGGTATGAGTGGGGATATTACATTCAGAAAACAAGCCTTTGAATTGATGGCTGCTTTGGGCTATTATGAAGGATTTGTTCCTTATGTTTCAAATCAGTTTAAAGAAGAAGCAGAGTCTGAGAACAAGCCTTTATCTGATACTTACATTTTCAATAAAATTTTGAATGGTAAGAGCTATGCTGAGTTCAAAAAAGCACAGTTCAAGGAAAGAGTAGGTAAGATTGATCAATTGAAACCTTTGACAATCCAATATGAAGGTCAGGAAATAAGTCTGACAAGTCAGAAGTTACGTGAATTGATGCAGAAAGCTGTCCAAGAGGAGTTGAAACAGATTAAAGCAGGCAATACAACTGCGCGCACCTATACCTTTATCGAAACTCCAGTCCAAAAACTGAAAAAAGCGATTTATAAAGCTTATCTCAAAGATTCAGATGACTTTAGACAATCGATTTACAATAGCTAAGACAAAAGGAACATCTCTCTGGAATGAACATTCAGAGGGGTGTTTTTTGGTCTCTTTTGAGGTTTGTATTGTTTATTGCAAATTACAGTTTGCTTGAATAGGGAATGATTTTCAGACTTTTCCACAAATTATAGAATCTTTTCTGAGGATTTAGGGAGTGATGGAGGAAATCTTGAAAGCGCTTTTGTTTTGTGCTATAGTCAAGTATATTGATTCGTTTAAAGAGGATTGTTTGTATGAGAAGAGAAGAAGTTTTACGGCATCACTGGTTTTTTAGTCAGGAGGTGGGGAAGGAAGAGGCCTTGGCGTCGGATTTTCAGAGGGGAAATTGGCAGGCCATTCAAGTGCCACATGACTGGAGTATTTACAATGATTTTGACCAGTATTCGCCAGCGCAAAATGAGGGTGGTCAGTTAAACGGGGGTCAGGCTTGGTACCGGACGCAGTTTTACTTGGAAGAAGATGCCAGTCTTGTTTTGGTGCGTTTGCTCTTTGACGGGGTTTATATGAATGCCCAAGTCTATATCAACGGGCAAGTGCTGGGCTATTATCCCAATGGCTATACACCCTTTTCTTATGATATCACGCCTTATCTAAGAAATGATGGGACGGCCAACCAGCTTGCGGTTTTTGTCGACAATCAGCAACCTAGCAGTCGTTGGTACTCTGGTAGCGGTATCTACCGAGAAGTAAAATTGTTGATTACAGATGCAGTTCATCTAGATTTGTATGGGATTAAGATAGCAAGTCCCAAGCTTAAGGAGCAAAGGCAATCTTGGGTGGAAACCCAGCTTGAAAGCAAGGTTTCAAATGATGGCCTTCAGTCCGTGTCGGTGTATTTAGAACAGAGTATCTGGTATGAAGGACAACAGCTGTCAGACTGGCAGGTGACAGATTCTGTAGTGATTGAAGCTGGGGGAAAATATCATTTTCAACAAGCGATATCTATTTTTCACCCTTTGCTTTGGGATATTGACCATCCTCACCTTTACCAATTGAAGACTCGCCTTTACAAAAATGGCATTTTGGTTGATGAAGAAGAGGAGAGCTTTGGTTACCGCTATATGGATTGGCAAGCAGATAAGGGCTTCTTTCTAAATGGTCACTGGTTGAAGATTCATGGGGTTTGTCTCCACCATGACTACGGAGCGCTGGGAGCTGCGGAAAACAGGTCAGCTGCCGAGAGACGCTTGCGCCAGATGAAGGAAATGGGAGTCAACGCTATCCGAATCACCCATAATCCAGCCAGTAGTATCTTGCTAGATGTGGCTGCCAAAATGGGGCTACTTATTCAAGAAGAAGCCTTTGATACCTGGTATGGAGGCAAGAAAGAATATGATTATGGTCGCTTTTTTGAGGAAGAAGCGACTCATCCAGAAGCGAAAGCAGGCGATTTCTGGTCAGATTATGATTTACGCACCATGATTGAGCGTGGTAAGAACAATCCAGCGATTTTTATGTGGTCCTTGGGAAATGAAGTCAGCGAAGCAAATGGCGATGCTCATTCATTGAAGACTATCAAACGCTTGCTAGAAAGGGTCAATGAGATTGATGATAGCCGTTTTGTGACTATGGGAATGGATCAGTTCCGCTTTGGAGATGGGTCTGGAGGTCATGAAAAGATAGCCGATTTGCTGGATGTGGTGGGCTTGAATTACTCAGAAGATAATATTGATGGGATTCGCAAAAGACATCCAAAGTGGCGACTTTATGGGTCTGAAACCTCATCAGCTACAAGGACGCGTGATAGCTATTTTCGCCCTGATAAGGAATGGGTTGGGGATAATCGCCGCGTGAGGAATTTTGAACAGTCGGACTATGGTAATGATCGAGTTCCTTGGGGGAAGACAGCAACGGCTTCTTGGATAGCAGATAGAAATCGGCTAGACTATGCAGGTCAGTTTATCTGGACAGGAGTGGACTATATAGGTGAGCCGACTCCTTGGCACAATCAAAATGACACACCTGTCAAGAGCTCCTATTTTGGGATTGTGGACACAGCAGGGATTCCTAAAAATGACTATTATCTCTACCAAAGTCAGTGGTTGGATGGTAATCAGCATCCCATGGTTCATATCCTACCTCACTGGAATTGGGAAATCCACAAGAGTTATCAACAAGTTGTGGATAAGTATGGGGATATCCCTGTTCGAGTGTATTCAAATGCTGGCTCTGTAGAGCTATTTCTTAATGGAAAATCCCAAGGTTTGAAAACATTTCAGGAAAAATGGACTTCAGATGGCAGAAAATACCAAGAGGGAGAAGGTTCTGACCAACTCTATCTCGAATGGCGTTTGGCTTATCAACCGGGAGAATTGCGTGCTGTGGCTTATGACCGTCAAGGTCAGCTTGTGGCAGAAGATAGGGTGGTGACTGCAGGTAAGCCTGCTAAGATTGGGCTTCATGCCGAAAAAACACAACTTAAACCAGATGGGCAAGACCTCCTTTATCTCTACTTTGATGTATTGGATAAATCAGGAAATTGGGTGTCGAGTGCTTCCAATCAGATTCATTTTAAAATTGAGGGCCCTGCTCGCATTGTGGGTGTGGATAATGGCAGGCAGGCTAGTCGTGAACGTTACCAAGCCCAGAAAAATGGTCGTTTTAAGAGGAAAGCCTTTCATGGCAGAGGTGTCCTCTTAGTTCAGAGCTTGGAGCAGGCAGGTCTAGTCAGAGTAAAAGCTAGTGCTAGAGGGCTAGAGCAAGCAAGTTTTGATATCTTAGTGGGAGAGGCTTTTGATTGCAAGTCAGTAAAAAATCAGCGCTTATTTGAGATTCGAGTGGACAAGCAGGCAGGCTTACAAGAAGGAGATTCCCCAGCTATTGGACTTTATCCACAAACTGTGGATAACCCTGTGAACAAGGTGGGGAATAGTGAAGTGATTTGGGAAACGAGTGGTAGTGCTCACGCCATTATCAAGCAGGGAGTACTTCATTGCTTGTCTGCAGGGGACTTGGCTATTCGCGCCATGTATCAAGGCAAGATCTATCAAACTCATTTGCAGGTCGCAGAAAATACCTCACTAGGGCAAGCAGTTTCTGTACGACCACTTCGCTTGTATACAGATAGGGGGACTTATCCACAGCTGCCATCTTCAGTCTTGGTGGACTATGAGTCCGGTAGTGCAAAACGAGTCAAGGTTGTTTGGGAGGCAATCTCCGAAGAAGATATAGCAAGCTTTCATAAATTTACGGTATCTGGTCATCTTGAGGGGCTGGATATAAAGGCTTCTGCTCAGATTTGTGTCCAAGGGATTTGCGCTATTGAGCCTGAAAGGGTCTGGACGCTTGTCAAGGAAGTCCCACATTTACCAGACCGAGTCAAGCTAGTCTTATCAGATGGCAGACGAGATACGGCCAAGGTGACTTGGGATGAACTCAATCCTCAAGTCTATGCTCAGGTAGGAGAATGTGTGCTCACAGGGCAAGTAGCGGGCTGTGAGTTGCCAGCAACAGTTACCATTCATGTGACAGATACCAGTGTAGATGGGGAAGTTATTTCCAATCAGTGGACAGGATCCAACCTGCCTCTGGTCTTTGCTTCTCATTCAGAGCCGAATCACCCAGCCTCTTACCTCAATGACAAGGTCATTGCTCGGAAGAAATCGACAGCCAATACCTGGATTAGCAAGTCAGAGCAAGCCAGCGTGGGCATTCTTTTTGGAGATGCAGGCATTTTAAAACCGCGATTTGTGGATAATGTGATCTTGTATTATGTTGAGAATCAAGACTACGTGGCGATGGAGCCTACTTTTATTGATTATTATGTAGGGAATGAGCCTACTTTACCTCGGACTCCCAATCATTTGGATAAGGATTCCCTGCTCAAGCAAGAGGAGAATTGGCGACCTGTATCAGGTATCCGAAAAATTTCAAGCGACAAGGATGAAGAGATTCGTTTTGAATTTGACAAGGTGGAGACCTATGCCCTTCGTCTTCGATTTGAAAACTTGGCAAGCCCCCTAGCGTTAACAGAATTACAAATACATGCCAAAAAAGTAAAGAAAAATGTAGATAGGAAGTAGTATGGTGAGAGAAATAAAACCTCATGGGCCCTTGCCTAGTCAGGCCCAGCTAGCGTATTTTGAGGATGAACTAGCAGCCTTTATCCATTTTGGTCCCAATACTTTTTATGACCAGGAATGGGGGACAGGTCAGGAGGATCCTGAACGCTTTAACCCGACAAGGTTAGATGCGCGTGAGTGGGTTCGTGTGCTCAAGGAAACGGGCTTTAAAAAGTTGATTTTGGTGGTCAAGCACCACGACGGCTTTGTCCTCTATCCGACGGCTCACACAGATTATTCGGTCAAGGCCAGCCCTTGGAGGAATGGAGAGGGTGATTTACTCCTTCAAGTATCCCAAGCTGCAACAGAGTTTGATATGGATATGGGGGTCTACCTATCACCCTGGGATGCCCACAGCCCCCTCTATCATGTGGACCTAGAAGCGGACTATAATGTCTATTATCTGGCTCAGCTGAAGGAAATTTTATCAAATCCTGCCTATGGTAATGCGGGAAAATTTGCTGAGGTCTGGATGGATGGTGCCAGAGGAGAGGGCGCTCAAAAGGTCAATTATGAATTTGAAAAATGGTTTGAAACCATTCGTGAACTGCAGGGCGATTGCTTGATTTTTTCAACAGAAGGCACTAGTATTCGCTGGATTGGCAATGAACGAGGGTATGCAGGTGATCCCCTGTGGCAAAAGGTAAATCCAGATCAACTAGGAACAGAAGCAGAGTTGGATTATCTTCAGCACGGAGATCCCTCGGGCACGATTTTTTCAATCGGTGAGGCAGATGTTTCCATCCGGCCGGGCTGGTTTTACCATGAGGATCAAGATCCTAAGTCACTTGAGGAGTTGGTAGAGATTTATTTTCACTCGGTGGGGAGGGGAACACCTCTCTTGCTCAATATTCCGCCGAATCAAGATGGGCTCTTTGACCAGAAGGATATTGAACGCCTCTATGAATTTGCGGCTTATCGTGACGAGCTCTATAAAGAAGATTTGGCTCTGAGAGCCAAGGTATCTGGTCCTGCTCTTTCCGCAGACTTTGCTTGTCACCATTTGACAGATGGTCTTGAGACCAGCTCTTGGGCAAGCGATGCAGACTTGCCCATTCAGTTAGAACTCGACTTAGGGTCACCTAAAACTTTTGATGTAATTGAGTTAAGAGAAGATTTGAAGCTAGGGCAACGAATCGCTGCTTTTCATGTGCAAGTAGAGGTGGATGGCGTCTTGCAGGAATTTGGTACGGGCTTCACAGTTGGTTATAAGCGCCTCTTGCGAGGTCCGCTAGTAGAGGCACAGAAGGTGCGCGTGATGATTACCGAGACACAATCTATGCCTGTATTGACCAAGATTGCTCTCTATAAAACTCCGAGGTTATCACAAAAAGTAGCTGTTCAGGGACTAGCATTTGCAGAAAAAAGTCTAGCTGTGACAAAGGGAGAGACTCTTCATTTTAGGATTGAACGTAGCGAAAGTAATACTCCTTTGGAGGCTAAGATTTCGATTCAACCGGGGACAGGTGTCCATGGTGTCGCCTATCAGGACGAAATTCAAGTCCTTCAATTCCAAGCTGAGGAAAGCAAAAAAGATTTGACCATACCAACCCTGTATTTTGCTGCTGATAAGACCTTGGATTTCTATCTGAATCTGACTATTGATGGACAGTTGATTGATCAAGCTTATATTTTAGTTGAAACGAGATAAAATATCTTCAGAATTCATTTCCTTTCCGAATAAATAGATAGAACCATCGAATCTAACAAAATTAGATTTAAAACTATGGTATAATAAGAGGAGGAAATGGATGACTTTAAGACATCCGGGCATCAGCCCAACCAATGACTTGGTTGCTAAGAAAATCTTTAGCAATCCAGAAATCACTTGTCAATTTATCCGCGATATGCTGGACTTACCAGCCAAAAATGTAACCATTTTGGAGGGAAGCAATATTCATGTCTTGCCTTCCCTGCCCTACTCGGCGCAGGATTTCTATACTAGTATAGACGTCTTGGCAGAGTTGGACAATGGCACGCAAGTAATTATTGAAATCCAAGTTCATCATCAGAATTTTTTCATCAATCGCCTGTGGGCTTACCTGTGCAGTCAGGTCAATCAAAATCTTGAAAAAATTCGCCAGCAAGAAGGAAATACTCATCAGAGTTACAAACACATCGCACCAGTATATGCTATCGCAATCGTGGACAGTAATTACTTCCAAGATGATTTAGCCTTTCACAGTTTTAGTATGCGAGAAGACACGACAGGTGAAGCATTAACCATCACCAATAACGGACAGGAACATCATCTGGTTAAGATGGCGTTCTTGGAATTAAAAAAATACAGAGAAACCAGCAAAGATAGCATTCGCAAACCGTGGTTGGAGTTTTTTGGGAATAAGCCCTTTACCCAGCAACCCGAGCGAGCCATCAGCCAAGCAGACCAACTGCTGGACTACAAGAGCTGGTCTGAGGAGGACAGGAAAATGTTTAGTCAACTACGTATGCGAGAAGAACAAGCCTTGTTGGCACAGGATTATGCCTTAGAAAAAGCTGAAGAAAGAGGGTTAGAACGTGGCCTTGAACGTGGGCGAGCTGAGGGGCTTGAACGAGGACGAGCAGAGGGAGTTGAACAGGGACTGGAGCGTGGGAAAATATTTACCTTTCTTGATTTAGTGCGCCAACATGTTTTAACTTCCGAATTTGCGAGTGAGCAATTGGGTATGTCTATAGCTGAATTTGAGTCACTATTGAAAGACCATCATAAATAAGACCTAAAAATACAGAGAAACCAGCAAAGATAGTATTCGCAAACCATGGTTGGAGTTTTTTGGGAATAAGCCCTTTACCCAGCAACCCGAGCGAGCCATCAGCCAAGCAGACCAACTGCTAGACTACAAGAGCTGGTCCGAGGAGGACAGGAAAATGTTTAGTCAACTACGTATGCGTGAAGAACAAGCCTTGTTAGCACAGGACTATGCCTTGGAAACAGCTAGGGCGGAAGGTCTTGAACAGGGGTTGGAACGTGGGAAAGTTGAAGGAAGGGAAGAAGGGAAACTTTTTGCATTTCTGGATATGGTCCGCCAAGGTCTTCTGACTTCCGAGGTTGCTAGCCATCAATTGGGAATGACCGTGGCTGAGTTTGAGGCCTTGTTGTAAGTAGAAAACGATGACATGTTACCGAAATGAGGTAGCATGTTTTATTTTTGGTTCATATTTTTTACGGATAATTTTTTCTTATGCAGTGCAAAAATAGTTTGTTTCACCCATCAAACTTATTTATTTTACTACCAATCCTATATGAATGCGCTATCTTTATGGATGGAATTAAAACAAAAGCAAATTTATTATAAAAATATGCGGATTATTTATTTACAAAAACAAGAAAATATACAAAACTAATTTATCTGAAAATCCCTTACTTTCCCAAAACGCTTTTTTTTTTTGCGAAAATTTTAAATCAAATCATTTGCATATATATTGAAAATAAGATAAAATGTAAATCGTAGATCTCTACATACAGATGTCATGTGGAAATCAAATTAATTAACCTCACAAAAGGAGAAAAGAAAATAATGGAAAACAAACCATCTATGAGTCGTGTTGAACGTCTGCACCGTGAGAAGGTCACTCGTTACTCGATCCGTAAATATAGTTTTGGGGCGGCTAGTGTAGCGGTCGCTGCTCTCTTCATGTTCTTAGGTAATGGAGCTGTATCTGTTCAAGCGGATCAAATCCAACCTGGAGACACAGCTACTGCTCAGCCAGCAACTCCAGCTTTGGACAAGACCCAACTTGAAAGCTATATTTCAGAAGTTAAATCAAAACTTTCTGCAGGCAAGTATGCTAATAAAACAGAGGAAAGTCTTGCTCTTTTAAATGGTAAATTGGCTTCTGCTGAGTCTGTACTCGCTTCTGCAACTACTCAAGATGAATTGACAACGGCTTATCAGAAACTAGTGATGTTTGTTAGTTCAGGGTTAAAAAACAAACCAAAAGAAGCTCCGAAAGTAGACACTACTAACGGGCAACCAACTGTAGGTAAAAAAGCAGAAAACACTGAACCAAAATCTGATTCTAACTCAATCGAAAATACAGGATCTAATGACCCACGTAACGGTAAAGAGATGGATAAAGAGAATGCGTTACGTACAGAAACAACAAAGACTTTAGATAGCATAAGCTATACTATGGAGTTTTCTAATGACTCTACAAAAGAAATCTATCTTTATAACGAAGAAGATGCAAATGTTAATATTACTGTAAATTCGACAGCAGGGAAGATTACTAAAGCAGGTGTTAAAGGTGGCAGTGGTCAGTTCTTGAACAAAAGTAAGAAGGTAGATGATCCATTTGAAGCTGAAGAAATAGACGGTTGGGGTTGGACTTATCATTCAATTTTAGATGCAACGCAAGGACCGGCGCCGGTTAGAGTTACCGGAAAACCAAACGAAGAGTTTAAAAAACTACCTGCTTATACAAAACAAGAAAGTCAACATGCGGGACTAGGAGATAGATATTTACAGGTCTATGATGATGCAGGAGCAAAAATTGAAAAAACATCAGGGAAAAATGCTTTGGGTTATTTCAGACTAGTTGTTAAATCTCAAACATACAAATATAGCATCAAATTGCCAGAATCAAATGCTGATAAGATTGCTGTTTCAAATATTGATAGCTTAACTGAAGCAGATATTGCCAAAATTAAAGAAAAAATTAAGATTCAATATTCTGATATTGCAACTACACAAGATGCTCGACTAGCGTCTCACAGAGGGGAAGTCTTAGCAGATAAAAATACAGTAGTAGCAGAAAACGGAATCACTGTTGAAAATGGAACAGTTACTGTTACCTATAAAGATGGTTCAGTAGACACCACTCCAGTTGCAGATGTGGCACGTACAAACGAGCCTCCGACTGTAGAAATTCCATACTCAGATGCAGCTAACCGAGAAATTTATGTTTATGGTGCAGAAGAAAACTCTTTCAATATTAAAATCAAAGATGATTCGGATAAGGTTGCAAAAGCCACACTGGAACAATGGGGAAGCAATGCTTTCAAACCTGTAGACGGTGAGACTGATAAAATCAATACCCAGTATGGATATACAGCAAACGAGTTTAAAACTGAAACACCAGCATCGGACGCGACACCAGCGGTTATCACATACTCAGGTACTCCGAAGGCAGTAGATAATTTATCACAAGATAGACTAGACGCAGCGACTAGAGGAGAAACTCCACAGGGGCTAGCTCTAGGTTGGCGTTATGTAGCAGTTACAGATGTTGAAGGAACAAAATTTGCTGGTTCTGGAAAGGATGCTGCTAATGACCACGCTTTCCGTGTCATGCTTAAACCTCAAACTCAAAAGTATGATGTTACAACACCGGCAGAAGAATCTGCTAAGTTCCCAGTAGTTGATGCTAATAACGTAACAGATGCAGAGTTTAAGAAACTAGTTGGTGAAAACAATGCCAATATCAAACTTCACTATTCTGCAAAAAATACAGATGCTAACTTAGTATCAAAACGTAACGAAAATGTTGATGACAAAGATACTAAAATTAAATCTGTTACAAAAGTAGATAACAATATGGTGGTAACGTATAAAGATGGATCTACAGATACATTACCATTAACTAAATTTGCACGTACTAACGAAGCTCCAACAGTTGAAATTCCATACTCAGTAGACGGTAAAAAAGACGTTTACGTGTATGCCAATGAAGACTTTGAAATTCCTATTAAATTTACAGATGATTCAGGAAAAATAGCATCAGCAAACGTTTTACGTGGTGGAAATAATGAATCGCCAGTTAAAGATGCATCAAATCCAAATGTATTGAATAATGAGTTCAATACAACAGTTGAAAAAATTTCTACTGAAACAGTAGCGACAGCTGAGAATCCTGCTATCGTAAAAATTCAAGGGAACATTTCAAAAGATAACTCTGGAATTCCTGCAAGTTCCTTCCCTAAAGAACCAAATCAAGAACTTAAAATTGTAACTCGTTATGCAACAGCAACAGATACTGATGGAAGAGAACTTTCTAATATTGCAACTAGTGATTCATATGCGAAAGACCCAGGTTCATTCACTATTAAACTAAAAGCTCAAACAGCAAAATATGACATTAAAACTCCAGAAACAAAAGTTCCTGTAGTGGATGCTAATAATGTCACAGAAGCTGAGTTTAATGAGATTAAGAAAAATATTAAAATTCAATACTCTACTGAAAACCCAGATAAAAATCTAGCTGATAAAAAAGGTAAAGAAGTAGAAAATCAAGATGATCGTATTGAATCTATTACAAAAGATGGAAACAATGTTGTAGTAACCTATAAAGACGGTTCTAAAGATACTAAACCATTAACTGACTTTGCACGTACAAACCCAGCACCAACAGTAGAACTTCCATACTCAAACCCAGATAAGAAACAAATCTATGTTTATACTGGTGAAAATACTGACTTAACATTCAAAGCTTCAGATGATGCAGAAGTTAAAGATTTGTACCTACGTGGACCAGGTGGTGTTGGAAATGATAACACTGCAGGTTATGGATTTACAACAGGTAAGATTGATAACGATGTAGTTACAAATGGCGAAGGAACAGTATCTGACGATAAGAGAACAGCAACTATCAAGATGACAGGTGTTACAACACTTACAGCTCCAAACAAATGGACAAGTTTTGTTGTTGCTAATGACAATGATAATGCAAGATCATTACCAGAGGATCAGAACTTTGATGCTTCAACTGACGATGCAGTACGCCAACAAAAACCAGGATATGTTGAGTTTATCGTTAAAAACCAAACATCTAAATATGACATTGCAGCTCCAACTGAAAAAGTTGCTGTAACAGATCCAGCTAACGTAACAGAAGCAGAATTAGAGAAAATCAAAGAAAAACTACAAATTGAGTACTCTAATAACAATGATGATGCTAACTTAGCTGACAAAAAAGGTAAAACTGTAGATGCTGCAGATGCTAAGGCTAAGATTGCCTCAGTAACAAAAGATGACCAAGGAAATCTTGTAGTAACATACACAGACGGTTCTACAGATAAAAAACCATTGTCAGAATTTGTAACTCTAGACAAACAACCAGCTATCGATGAGGTTAATAAAGCAGCTGAGAAGCAAATTGAGGCTATTAACAATAACCCAGAAGCAACTAAAGAAGAAAAAGATAAAGCAATCGAGCAAGTAAATGCAGATAAAGCTAAAGCTCTTCAAGATATTGCTAACTCTAATGCTACAACTAAACCTGAGTTAGATAAAGTAGAAAAAGCAGGAACTGACAAGATTAAAACAGATAATCCTGTAATTGCTAAGAAAGATGAAGCTAAGAAAGCGATTGACGATGCGTTAGCAGCTAAAAACAAAGCAATCGATGCTCGTCCAGATCTAACTCCAGAAGAGAAAACTAAAGCTAAAGAAGCAGCAAAAGCAGCAGCTGATAAAGCTAAGGAAGCTGTCGATGCAGCAAAAACTAATGCGGATGTTGATACTGCAGCAGGAAAAATTGGAGATGAACTTAAGAAAGTAAATCCAGTAGCTAAAGAAGCAGCTAAGAAAGCAATCGCTGATGAGTTAGCTAAGAAAGAAAAAGCAATCGACGCTCGTACTGATTTGACGAAAGAAGAAAAAGACGCAGCTAAGAAAGAAGCTCAAGATAAAGCAAAAGAAGAGACGGACGCTATTAACGCACAGCCAGATAACGCAGAAACACCAGAAAAAGCAGCAGAAGCTCAAAAAGCAGTAGATGCAGCAAAAGATAAAGGTGTAGCAGATGTTAAAGCTGTAAATCCAGTAGCAGCTAAGAAAGCGGAAGCTAAACAAGCAATCGACGATGCGCTAACAGCTAAAAACCAAGAAATCGATGCTCGCACAGATTTAACTCCAGAAGAGAAAACTAAAGCTAAAGAAGTAGCAAAAGCGCAAGCAGATGTAGCAAAAGCAGCAGTTGATAATGCAACTACAAATGCAGCCGTTGATAAAGCTAAAGCAGATGGAACTACAGCAGTTGCAAATGTAACTCCAGTAGCAAAAGAAGAAGCTAAGAAAGCAATTAATGATGCGTTAACAGCTAAAAATAAAGAAATCGATGCTCGTCCAGACTTAACTGATGAAGAAAAAACAGCAGCTAAGAATGAAGCAAAAGATAAAGCTGATGCACAATTAGCGAAAATCAATGAACAACCTGATACAGCAACTACACCAACAGCAGCTAAAACAGCTCAAGATGCAGTAGATGCGGCTAAGAAAACAGGTGTAGATGAAGTTACTGCAGTGAATCCAGTAGCAGTTAAGAAACCAGCAGCTAAGAAAGCGATTGACGATGCACTTAAAGCTAAAGAAGCAGCAATTGACGCTCGTCCAGATTTAACTGATGAAGAGAAGAAAGCCGCTAAGGATGAAGCTAAAGCAGCCGCTGATAAAGCTAAAGAAGCAATTGATGCAGCACCAAGCAATGCAGCAGTAGACGCAGCTAAGAAAACAGGTGTAGATGAAGTTGCAGCTGTAAATCCAGAAGCAGTTAAGAAACCAGCAGCTAAGAAAGCGATTGACGATGCACTTAAAGCTAAAGAAGCAGCCATTGACGCTCGTCCAGATTTAACTGATGACGAGAAGAAAGCTGCTAAGGACGCCGCTAAGGATGCCGCTGATAAAGCTAAAGAAGCAATTGATGCAGCACCAACGGATGTAGCAGTAGACGCAGCTAAAGAAACTGGTACAGGTGACATTGCGAAAGTTAACTCAGTAGCTAAAGAAGTAGCTAAGAAGGCAGTAGCAGATGAATTAGCTAAGAAAGAAGCAGCCATCGATGCTCGTCCAGACTTAACTGACGAAGAAAAAGCAGCAGCTAAGAAAGAAGCTCAAGATAAAGCTAAAGCAGCAACAGATGCAATCAATGATCAACCATCTATCGCAGAAACACCAGAAAAAGCAGCAGAAGCTCAAAAAGCAGTAGATGCAGCTAAGAAAACAGGTGTAGATGAAGTTGCAGCTGTAAATCCAGAAGCGGCTAAGAAACCAGCAGCTAAGAAAGCCATTGACGATGCACTTAAAGCTAAAGAAGCAGCCATTGACGCTCGTCCAGATTTAACTGATGCCGAGAAGAAAGCCGCTAAAGATGCCGCTAAAGATGCCGCTGATAAAGCTAAAGCAGCAGTAGATGCAGCACCAACAGATGCAGCAGTAGACGCAGCTAAAGAAACTGGCACAGGTGACATTGCGAAAGTTAACCCAGTAGCTAAAGAAGCAGCTAAGAAAGCAATCGCTGATGAGTTAGCAGAAAAAGAAAAAGCAATTGACGCTCGTCCAGATTTGACGAAAGAAGAAAAAGACGCAGCTAAGAAAGAAGCTCAAGATAAAGCTAAGGAAGCAACAGATGCAATCAACGATCAACCAGCTAATGCAGAGACACCAGAAAAAGCAGCAGAAGCTCAAGCAGCAGTAGATGCAGCTAAGAAAACAGGTGTAGATGAAGTTGCAGCTGTAAATCCAGAAGCCAAAGCCAAACCAGCAGCTAAGAAAGCAATTGATGATAAATTAGCTGAGCAATTAAAAGAAATTGCTAACACTCCAGATGCTACAGATGATGAGAAGAAAGTTGCAGCAGATGCAGCGAAAGCTCTAGCAGAAGAAGCTAAGGAAGAAATCGATAAAGCTGGAACAGATGCAGAAGTTAAGCAACTTCAAGAAGAAGCTGAAGGTGAAATTGAAAAATCTGTACCTGTTGTAGAAGATAAGCCAAATGCTCGTAAAGCAATTGATGAAGAAGCAACAGCTAAAAAAGCAGCAATTGACGCTCGCGACGACTTGACTCCTAAAGCTAAAGAAGATCTTAAAGCTCAAGTAGATGCAATCGCAGATCAAGCTAAGAAATCTGTAGATGCAGCTAAAACCGCAGACGCTGTTAATGGAATTGAAGAGTCAGATAAAGCGGCTATTAATGCTGTAGGTGAAGTGAATATTCCGGCTGACAAAGTTCTTGTAAATGATCCAAGTGCTTTAACAGATGATGAAAAAGCTAAGGTCTTAGAAGCTGTTAAGAAAGTAAATCCAGATGCTAAAGAAATCACTCAAGACGCAGATGGAAATGTTACTGTTACAACTCCAGATGGACACAAAGAAATCATCACTCCTGAGCAAGTAGTGAAAACTGCAGATACAGCAAATGATCCAAAAGCAGGTAACGATATCGTTAAACCAGCGGATAAAGTAGTTGTAAATGATCCTGCTAAGTTGACAGATGCTGAGAAGGAGAAGATTAAAGCAGCAGTTGAAGCTGTAAATCCAAACTCAATTGTAGTAGTTGATGACAAAGGAAATGCTAAAGTTTCAACTCAAGATGGTCAAACACAAGTTATTCCTGTAGAAGAATTAGTACGTACTGTTGAAGATACTAAGAAACCAAACGCAGG